>NZ_CP016756.1:4322500-4541729 GCF_001700965.1 Stenotrophomonas nitritireducens | reverse complement strand
CCAGCTCCTCCAGTGGTGCGCCACCCTTGATGAGTACGCCACCTCGCGCAGCTCGCGCAATTCCCGCTAGAACCGCGCTTGGAGTCGCGATTGCCAGTGCGCAAGGGCTTGCCGCTACAAGTACCGCCATCGCTCGATAGAAGCTGTCGCGGGAATGGCTCATCGATCACGATCCATGAGAAAAGTAACAGCACGGCCAAGATCAGAACAGCGGGAACGAATACCCTCTCAAACTTGTCTGTGAAGCGCTGCGTTGGCGATTTCCTGGTTTCGGCTTCGCTCACCATCTTGACGACGCGGGCCAGTGCCGATTCGCCTGATCGACGCGTGACTTCAACCTCCAGGGCGCCGGAGCCATTGATAGTGCCGGCGAAAACACGTGACTCCATTACCACCGAATCAGGTCGATCCCGTGCTAGAGCAGCGTCATTGACTGCCAGCTTATCAACCGGGATGCTTTCCCCGGTGACAGGGGCTTGGTCAACGCTGCTAGCCCCTTTGATAACGAATCCGTCCGCCGGCATCCGGTCATTGGGACGTACGACCACCACATCTCCAGGTATCAACGATTCAACCTGGACTTCCACGACCTGCCCATTCCTCAGCACCCTGGCAGTTTCTGGGGCAAGCTTGGCGAGAGCTTCTATCGCACGTTTAGCCCGGCCCATCGCGTAGTGTTCAAGGGCGTGACCGAGACTGAAGAGGAACAGAAGCAAGGCGCCTTCGGCCCATGCGCCGAGCGCGGCTGCGCCTGCCGCTGCAACCAGCATCAGCGTATCGATCTCAAAGCGCTTCAGCTTGATGTTCCCGATCGCCTCGCCAAGCGTGAACCAGCCGCCAAAGACGTAGGCTGCTACGTAAAACGCTGTGGGGATCCAGGGCGTTTGGGTCAACCCAAGCTTTTCAATCGCAAATCCCACGATCAGGAGCAGGCCGCAAGCAAGTGAGAAGATCAGCTCACTATTGCCACCTAGCGTGCCCCCGTGGGAATGACCGGGGTCCTGTCGGTCCTTGTGATCGTGTCCTTCGTGCTGATCCTTCAAATCTCCCCTCGGACTCGGTGGCTCTTGCGCTACACCCAGCGCCTCAAGCTTCGCTCTCAGCTCCGCCTCGCCTGTCTTGGCTCTCTCGTACTCGATGCTTATGCCACCAGCTGGGCTGGTGGTGGCTTCAATGACGCCTGGTACGGCCTGCACTTGCGCCGCAATTGTCCTTGCCTTTCGTGTGAACGGCCGAACCAAGCTCCAAGAAAAGGTGGCCATACCGATCACCCAACTCAATGCCCACGGATGCGCCACCTCTCGGCACTCGCTGAAGCGAGACGATCTCGGGGTCGTAATGAATGCAGAGCGTTCCGAGAGCTTCGTCGCTACCCTCGCGAATGTGCACGCGCGATACTCCCTCCATGTCCTGAAGACCAGCGACCAGCCTCTGGACGCAGCTGTCGTCCCGAGAGACACCTGGGAGTATTACTGGCAGTTCGAGTTCTGTGGTCAGGTTCATTTGTTCCCTCCAACGTCATAAAAATGGAACGGGAAGTCCGGCAGGCAGATGCTCTGCCGGGCCCAAACACTCCATCATTCAGTGGACAGTTTCCGGTTGCCCTTTCGGGCCTGCCTTGGCCAAGCGTCCCGCAAATGTCGGCAGCACAAGAAGTGTTAGCACTGTTGCGGTCAACAGGCCGCCAATGACCACCGTGGCGAGAGGCTTCTGCACCTCAGCACCAGATCCACTCGCAATAGCCATTGGAATGAAGCCAACGATCGCCACCAGCGCGGTGGTCACCACCGCGCGAATTCGGCTGCCGGCACCGTTCATTGCAGCGATCAATGGACTGTCACCTGCATCAAGCCTCTCTCTGATGGCTTGCATGAGCACCAATCCATTCAGGGTCGCAACACCCGATACCGCGATGAATCCGACGGCGGCAGATACGAGAACGGCATACCACGCACCAGCAACGCGAGAATTCCGCCAACCAGGGCCAGTGGGACGCAGTGAACACCAGGCCCGCCTCCTTTGCGCTGCCCAATGCCATGAACAGCAGGCTGCCGATCAATAGGAAGACAATCGGAACAACTGTCATGAGTCGCTTTTCAGCCCGCTGCAAGTTCTCGAACTGACCTCCCCACGTCATGTGGGCGCCCGGCGGAAGCTGTACGTCCTTCACCGCCGCCTGGGCCTCTCCAACAAACCCGCCCAAGTCACGACCGCGAACATTTGCCTGCACCACCACACGACGGCTTCCATTGTTTCGACTGATCTGGTTCGGCCCCTCGCTGATCTCAATGCGTGCGACAGAGGAGAGCGGCACGATGCCCCCAGTTGGAGTTGCAATCGGCAGTGACGCGAGCTGATCGGGGTCATTGCGTGCATCGTCGCCGAGGCGCACAACAACATCGAACCGGCGGTCGCCCTCGAAGATCTTGCCTGCCGCAGCGCCGCCAATACCGGTTGAAAGCGCGTCGCTCACGTCCGCTGCCGTGAGGCCATACTGCGCAGCTGCAAGATGATCGATTGCCACATTGAGCGTGGGCAGGCCGGAAATCTGTTCAACACGGACATCCGCTGAGCCCTGGACATTCCTCAGCTTCAGCGCGACCTGATCGGCAACAGCTTGCAGTTGCTCGAAGTTGTCGCCGTAGATCATGACGGCCAGGTCCGTACGCACGCCTGAGATCAGCTCATTGAAGCGCAGCTCGATGGGCTGGCTGAATTCAAAGCTGTTGCCTATCTGCGAGGCGGCGATCTTCTCAAACCTTGCAATCAGATCCTCCTTGCTCAGGGAAGAGTCTGGCCACTCCTTTCTCGGTTTAAGTACGATCACACTGTCGGAGATGTTGGTCGGCATGGGGTCGATAGCTGCTTCTGCAGTACCGGTCCGCGAGAAGACCGTCACAACCTCTGGTTCAGCAGCAATGGCCTTCTCCAGCGCCAATTGCATAGCCAACGATTGCTCAAGCGACGTCGATGGCACACGCAACGCTTGCATAGCGAGATTTCCCTCATCAAGCGTTGGCATGAACTCTCGACCCAGCATCGTAAAGCCGACCACGCCCATCGCGAGCATCAAAATGGCGCCAGCGAACACTGCCTTGGGCCTACGAATCGCCGCTTGGATCGCCGGTTCAATACGGCCGCGCAGGACGCGGATGATGGCAGTCTCATGTTCTTCGTCTTGGTCGCTCTCGTGCCCCTCCTTGTTCGCGTGGAGCTTGGGCTCCCTGACCAACAGGGCAGCCATCGCCGGTACAAAGGTGAACGAGAAGATAAACGCGCCAACGAGGGCGAGCATGAAGGTGGCGGCCATCGGTTGGAACGTCTTGCCCTCCACACCTTCCAGCGTAAGGATCGGTGCGAACACCAACAGGATGATCACCTGGCCGAAGGCTGCAGGGCGCGCCATTTTCCTCGCCGAGTCGGCGGCCACACGCAGTCGCTCCATGGCATTGAGGGGTCGGCCGAGTTCCGCACGCCGCTTGCCAAGCATCAGCAGGGTGGACTCGATCACAATTACCGCGCCATCCACAAGGATGCCGAAGTCCAGCGCACCCAAACTCATGAGGTTGCCGCTGATGCCGAACTTGTTCATGCCGATAACAGCGAACAGGAACGACAGCGGAATGACCAATGCGGTGATGGCTGCCGCACGCAGGTTGCCCAGGAGCAGGAACAGCACAACTACGACCAGCAGGGCACCTTCGGTCAGGTTCTTGGCGACAGTCTTGACAGTGGAGTTAACCAGCACACTACGGTCCAGCACTGGCTCTGCGAAGATATCGGCGGGCAGAGATTCATTGACCTGTGCCAGGCGCTCAGCTGCAGCTTGAGCGACGGTGCGGCTGTTGCCGCCGGCGATCATCAGTGCCGTGCCCAGTACCGCCTCATGACCATTTCGGCTAGCTGCACCAAGCCGTGGGGCGCGCCCCATACCGACCTCGGCAACATCGGCCACCCGGATGACCACACCGTCCTTGGTGGCCACCGGCGACTGAGCCAAGTCGTCGGTCGTCAGGGCAAGGCCGTCTGCCCTAACGACCAGGCCTTCGCCCGCACGCTGGACGAAACCCGCGCCAGCCTGGACGTTGGAGCGTTCCAGTGCTTGGACCAGATCGGCCAGACCCAAGTTGTATGCCGCCAGTCGAGCGCTGTCGGGGTAGATGCCGTATTCCTTGACGTACCCACCCACCGTATCAACACCGGCCAGGCCGGGGCTGGAGCGCATCTGTGGTGCGATGATCCAGTCCTGGACAGTACGCAGGTACGTTGCGCGCTCCTGGGCGGTTCCAAGACGATCGCCCTCTGGTGTCAGGTAGACCTCACCCTCTTGCCAGCCAGCCTGGCCGGGCTTGGCCAGCTTCTTGGGGTCGAATGGCTTGAAGTCCACCGTCCACATGAGAACCTCGCCCAGCCCGGTTGTAACCGGGGAGAGCATGGGGACACGCCCTCGGGCAGATCTCCGGCAGCCTCCCGCATCCGCTCTGCCACCTGCTGGCGGGCGAAATAGATGTCGGTCTGATCAGTGAAGATCGCGGTGACCTGAGAGAAGCCATTGCGTGATAGGGAGCGAGTGGTGTTCAGACCTGGGATGCCGGCCAAGGCCGTCTCCAGAGGATAGGTGACCTGGCGTTCAATCTGCTCCGGAGTAAGGGCAGGTGCGATGGTATTGATCTGAACCTGGCGGTTGGTGATATCTGGTACAGCATCGACTGGCAGCTTGCTCAGTTGGAACAAGCCAAAGCAGGCAATCGAAGCAGCCAGAAACACCACGAGCCAACGGAACTTGACCGCTGCTTCAATGATGATCTTGAACATGGTGTATGAGTTCCCTTAGTGGCCGTGCTCGGCTTCGCCCTTGGCCAGTTCGGCTTTGAGCAGGAAGGCATTGGCGCCTACGAGGCGCTCACTACCTGTCAGGCCGTTAAGGATTTCGATTCGATTACCTGCACGACGACCAGCGAGTACCGGCGTAGCCTGGAAACCACCCTGGACGGCAACGAAGACAACACTTCTGCCATCAACGCTTTGGACCGCATCCGCCGGCACACTCATACCTTCAGCGGCACTATCGGCGATGATGACGGCCGAAACGGGGGAGCCGGCCGGTGGCAACTTCTCCGAAATTGGTTTGGCGCGAATGGTCGCGGTGCCTCCCTGCTGCATCACATTCGCAGCGGCGGCAATCACCTCAGCTTCGAAGCTTCCGCCCGGGCCAGTCACTTCCAGCTTCATTCCGGGCACCGCGAGAGTGGCCAGTGCTGGCGGTGCAGTGAATACGAGTTCATTCATGTCCGGATTGGAAACCTCCGCAACAAGCGTTCCAGCTGAGACGACACCACCGGGCGTCACTTGGACGTTGCCAACCACGCCAGCGACAGGACTGGAGATTGTCACCCGGCCGGAACTGTCCGGAGATCCACTGGCCGCTACCTGTGCACGTGCAGCACTAGCGGCGGCATCAGCGGCCAAAGAGCGCGCGCGCGAGGCCTCCAGCTCCTGGCGAGCCACTACGCCCTGCTCGACAAGAGACTTGTCGCGGCCGTAGGCCAGGCGAATGGCTTCGGCCTCCGCCGCAGCGGCAGTGGCGGCGGCTTTGAAGGTCGCAGCTTCTCCACTGACAATGATCACCAGGGGCTGGTTGCTCTTGACGGCTGTACCCGGCGCAACAAGCACGCGCTCAACGCGGCCGGTGACCGTTGAGGCGATGGCAGCACGCCCCCCGATGGCCGGCTCGACGCGACCTGCAAGGCGGGTCGATGCGCCACCGCCGCGGCCGACAGCCACCACGCCGATGCCAGATGCCTTGATCTGGTCAGGCGTCAGCTTGACTACACCTTCCTCGGACTCCTCTTCGCCATGTTCGCCATCACCATCACCTTCACTGTGCGCCTCGGCGGAGCCCGGCTTTGCGTCAGCTGCGTGATCGTCGTGACCATCATCCTTTCCAGCCGGCTTTTCTGCCTCCGTACCGGTGGATTTGGCATCCTCCTGCGCCCCGCCACTGCATGAGGTCAGCGCGCCGGTCATCATCAAGGTAGCCAGCAGCGTCGCTCCGATGAGCGTCTTGTTTCCGTACTTGTTCATTTTGCCTCCACAAACGGTGCGCGCCCTTCAAGGCGGGCGAGGTCGATTTCTGCTGCCACCCGGCTAAGACGGGCATCCACAGCACTGCCACGCGCAGCGATCAGGGTTGATCGCGTGCTGCGCAGCTCCAATTGCGATATACGACCTGCCTCAAATCCGATGCGGGCCAGCCGATAGGCTTCATCTGCGGCCTGTACGCTTTCATCCGCTGCTCGTGCGCGGCTGTTGGATGCCTTGAGACTCGCTACCGCTCCCAAACGGGCCGCCTCACTGTCACGCCTCTGAGCCTCCAGAACCGCTTCGGCAGCACGTTGTTCCGCATAGGCCGCCTGGATCGCACCGCGGTTACGATCGAATAGGGGGATCGAAAGGCTGATGCCCACGTTGTAAGCTTGGTCGCCCGCTTGGCGGAAGCGCGTCTGAGCCACGGATGCACTCAGTTGTGGCAACGCACGCTTGCGCTCAACATCGATAAGGCGGCCGGAGGCGTCCGCTTCGGCTTGGGCGATACGAACGGCAAGCGGGGCGGCCTCATTGTCAATTGGGTGAGAGGGCACTCGGTCAAGCAGGCTTTCGCCGATGTCGGTCAGCGGGCTGTCCACTAAGGACACCCCGGCTAGGCGAGCAAGCGCCGCATCCCGGTAGGCCTCGGCCTCATCTAGGCTGGCCTTTGCATTGGCGACCTCGCTCCGTGCCTGCACACCGCGCAGGTTGGGCTCACGTCCCTCGCTGACCATCGCAGCTACCGCCTTGGCGTCCTGTTCAATCAAGGCCAATGCCTCGCTGGCCAACTCATATCGGCGCAGCGCAGCCTCTGCTTCGGCGTATGTCGCAGCCAGGCGACCCGCTGCGTCACTGCGCATCAGATCACCCCGCAAGCCTGCAGCCCCAGCCTCCGCACGCGCGGCGCGCACTCGGGCCCCTCGTTGACCCCAAATCTCCAGCGGCTGGGAGAGGGTGACAATGCTGTCAGCGTTTGAGAAACCTTTGTAGGGACCAGTGCCGTAGGCGTTCTCCGCTTCGATGGAGACCGTCGGATTGGGCAGTGCCCGAGCCTGTTGTACCCGCGCCTCGGCTGCCTCAGCCAGCGCGACGCCTTGGACCGTCGCAGGCATCTGGTTCAAGCGAGAAAGCAACGATTCGTAAGATGGTGCAGTTTGAGCAGCTACATGCCCGGTTGGCACCAACGCCAGCAGAACAGCGACAGCCAACCCGGTCGCTGAAAGCGACCGACCCGTCAAAATCGACATAAAAACTCCCGTAAATTATCTGAGCGAACTACCCGCAAATGCGGGGCAGAGCCAGATCAGATACGGGGGGGGCGCATGGGTCCGTCGAGTCGGAGGGCGTAGACGTCCCCGTGCTCGGTACTGTGCAGCGAAATCCGGCCATCGGCGAACAGATCGTCGTGACCGGCAGCTGGGAGGCTTGCCGTTGAATGGTGGCAATGCCCATGGCCACAGGCATCGGCACTGGACGAATCCTTGCTCTTGCTCGACTCGGAGTCTGAATCACTTTGCAAGGCGTGCACATCGCCCACGCTGACCGTCGCTTCTTGCGCGCACGCCAATGCCTCGGCCACAGGCACGACCACGAACGCCGCCAAAAGCAGCAGCATCAGGTATATACGAATAGCAGGCAGAGAGCGACGCATTGGGAAAGGTTAGCAACCTCTTTTGGACGGATACAATTACATAAAAACACTACGGTGGCTGTGCTTGAACGCACCCTAGCCCCGTTCAGGTCGGGACCCAGGGAATCAACCCACAAGGATAACGGCCCATGTGAGGGCGACATTGCAAAGAGCCACGAACACCGCAGCCGACCCCATGTCCTTCGCACGACCAGCCAGCTCATGGATTTCTGGGCCATACCGTTCGATCACTGCCTCGATAGCGGAGTTCAGCAGCTCGAATGCCAAAACGAACAGTACGCTCCCCATGAGAAGCACTCGCTCTACCCCTGAGTTGCCGAAAAAGATAGCTGTAGGTAATGCCACCGCGGCCATAACAACTTCCAACCGAAACGACGATTCATGCAGCCAAGCTGATCTCAGCCCCTGGAGAGACCAGCGAAGCGCCTCAAAGACGCGCGCAATGCTCCGCGGACGATGACCGTACATATCTGCCACTTCGATGTTTCCTTCTTTTGGGCCCAAGAGACGCTCACGGGTCTTCCAACAGCGATACTCGCCGTGGTCGGCTATAGGCTGTGACCGGCGTTGCTGGTACAGCCTGAGAACAGATTTAGGCTCTCGTCTAGCACCGTCGTCCTAACCTGCATCAGGCCAAGCACAGAATGGAAGAGGTTGTCGTGGCTGGACGGCTGCTTTGATCGGTCCCGGACACATTGAAGGTCCAGGTTGTTGCTGCTCTTCATACCATCAGACATCCACATCACCATCGGCACCTTGATCTGAGTATCAGGGGCGATAGCGTAGGGGAGCCCGTGAAGATAGACGTTCGCCTCCCCTAATGACTCGCCGTGGTCGGAGACATAGATCAGCCCGGTATCGTGACTCTTGTCCTGTTCAAGCATGCGAATTGTCTTTGCAAGGAAGTCATCTGTCGCAAGGACCGCGTTGTCATACGCATTGACGATTTCACCGCGTGTGCACTTGCCCAAGTCTGCGTTTCGGCAGTCGGGAGTAAATTTCGTCAGATCTTCCGGGTATCGCTTGAAGTAGCTGGGTCCGTGGTTCCCCAGCTGATGTAGAACGACAACGACATCACCAGGGTTGTCCTCGATCGAGTCATGCAGACCTTGCAGCATAATCTCGTCACGGCATGCTTGGTCGTCGCACAGAACATCCTTGACCGGCACGCGATAGGATTCAAATGCCAGATCAGAGCAGACGCCCTTGCATCCAGTCTGGTTGTCACGCCATAGGGTCCTGACCCCGGCACGCTCCAAAACATGCAGAAGCGACTCCGAACCTTTGATCTTGTCTCGATCGTAGTCTCGCCTCCCGTACGCAGAGAACATACAGGGCACCGACACTTCGGTGTTTGACCCGCAGGCGGTCACGTCTGAGAAATTGACGACGTCCAACGCTGCCAACTGTGGCGTTGTCTGTCTGCCGTATCCATTCAAACCCCAGTTCTGCGCACGAACCGTCTCACCTACAACGATGACCAAGAAGTGGGGCTTCGCGCCTGGCGGATGAGGCGTCATCATGGCATCGGGGCCAACCACTTGGATCGGACCGCGCTCCGCACGGGTGTCTTCTCGCACAACCTTCGCAATGGAAGCGATGTAGTTTCCAGGGTTTGCAAGGTATCTGACTTGCTTGTGATTGCGTATGAGTGATGAGAGGTCGTCGAATGACGCAATTGCCGCGCCAACGATTACAACAACCGCCATGCCAAGTAGAAGCACTCTTGCAAGTATCGCCCGCGTCACATTGGAAGAACGTTGGAGCCTTACCATGCATACCGCGATAGCTGGCACGACGCCTTTAATTAGTACCGCAAGAAAGAAGCCCCAGGTCAGCAACTCTCCGGCTTCAGCGCCGTCGGTCTTCAGCACATTTCGTACCATGCTGGCGTCGAAGTAGACGCTGTAATTGTCTGAATAGTAGGCAGCAGTAGCGGACACGACGAGAAGCAATGCAAGAACCGGCTTCACCGTCCATCGAACGCATAGCAATCCGAGAATGAGCACATTCAAGGCAGTGAGGATCGCTCCCGTAGAGATAACAAGTAGCGCACGAGCTGCTCCGTCCGCACCACTCTTCGCAATTACTTCTGCGAAGAACGCGCTGTTGAGAAAGAACGTGAAGTACATCGCCACGATGATAATCAACGTGTTGACGCCCAGCTGCGGGCCGCAGATGGGCTTGCCAAGACGGCCCAGTGGATCTGAGCCTAGGCCCCCGCGCGAACTGCCTCGGTTGAATTCTGTTTTCACGTAATGCATTGGTGATTCCTTTTTATTGACCACCGCGCGCGCCCCTAGCGCACACGGCCGCCATTGCGCGTTCCTAGATGGAAAGCCATCCACACATATGCAACGCCTGACACCAGCGAAGGGGCCAGGACCGCGGTCCGCAGGTTTTGGGTCAGTGACAGCAGTGCAGCCGAGATCCACATGAAGAGACGCTTGTCTGGGTGCAGCTCCGCTCCCCGACGCGGGAACAGCGAGCTTCCGGTTGCCACCATTTGGGTGGCAACCAAGGCAAATCTCGGTTCGTCGACAGGCCCAAAATCGCGCACACCAAGAGATGCGCCGATGGCAAGCACGGAGGTTGCCATCAGTAGTGCCGCTCGATCGCGTGCAGTTCGGAGATTGGTAGATGTTGAGAAGGGCATTCAGGTCGCCTTCTTCAAGGCGGCGCAGTACTGGCCGGCGACTGCACGTGCAGCCACGCGTCGGCCGAGCGCACGGAGCGCCCAGCAACAAGATGTGTTCATGGAAAGACCTACACAAAGGTGATCGCAGAAGGACTGACAGGCGCGTTGCGCCTGTTATGCGATCAAAGCCTGGGAGGTCTAATCAGCGTGTCCGGGATGTGGGACGTCATGGGCTGTTCGTAGAACGTGTGCCCGCCTTCATTTCTTGCGGCTTCGGCACTGGTGAAACCGTTGGACGCCACAAAAGTGCTGCTGTGGTGGCAGTGACCGTGACCACAAGCGGCATGCGCCTTATCGGGGTGGCCATCGCCTGGCCCTGCCACTTCCTGGTGTGACTGCTCCTCAGAGAAGCAGACCGAAGCATCAACGACAGGCACGATGATCATCACTGCGAGCAGCAGTGCCAGAGCGTAGCGCTTGGCATGGATGACAATGGAAGGCACGTGTGGCTAGGACTGATACATTTGAGGCCGGAAAGATACCTTGGGTCCCGCTCATCAGCAAGCTGACGCTTATTCATCAATCTCGCGGGCTCGAGTGGCCTCTGCGAGTCAGGTGGCCAGGCAAAAGCTGGCGCGGGAAATTGACGGAATCCGGCATCCGAAGAACAGAAAGTTAACGTTTTGCCTGAGCTTCCGCACGGTCACGCAGATTGAGCTGCGACGGATTAGGTCGGGGGCCAGCTGCGCCACGTGACAGTGCCGGGTTCAAGCGCAGCCGCCAGAGTCCGAGCTCAGTCGGCCAAGCCTGGTCATGCAGCCGTCTTGCGCGCGTCGGCACCTGCCCGGCGGGCATCACCTAAAATCTCGAAGGCTTCCTTGATCACATACAGGCCGATCAGGGCGCCGATCACGAAATCCGGGTACGGGCTGGCCAGCCACCACACCAACAGACCGGCCAGGATCACCCCAACATTGGCGACCACATCGGCCCGCGTGAACAGCCACGTCGCTCGCAGATGCACTTCGCCGGACTTTAGCGGTGCCAGCATGCGCAGCACCGCCATATTGACCGCCAGCGACAGCAGGGCGGTGCCAATCATCCAGCCGCTGACCGGCTCGGCGCCGTACATCACCCGGCGGCCCACCTCAACCAACACGCCCACACCCAGCACAAGCAGCACGCTGCCGCTGACCCAAGCGGCATTGGCCTTGAAGCGCGCCGTGCGCCCGATAGCGACCAGGCCAATGGCATAGGCGGTGGCATCGGACAGCATGTCCAGAGCGTCGGCCAGCAGGCCAGTGGAATGGGCAATCCAGCCGGCGATGCCGCCGATCACGGCCATCGCCGCGTTCAACGCTAGGGCGATCCAGAGGACGCGCCGCTCCTGCGCATTCTTGGCCTCGTGGTGGCAGCCGCAATCACTCATCGGAACATCTCCAGTCGCAGGGAAGCCGGGCCCGGGCGGGTCGCTGGCATGACACAGCAGGTGAGTGTAAAGTCCGTAGCTACTACGGAGTCAAGCGTACTACGAATGAAAATCAGTGAGGCTGCCGACGCCAGTGGATGCCACCTGGAGACGATCCGCTATTACGAGCGGATCGGCCTGTTGCCGCGCCCGGGGCGCTCGGGCAATGGCTACCGGGTCTATGGCCCGGCCGACATCGAGCGGCTGCGCTTCATTGCGCGCGGCCGGGACCTAGGCTTCAGCCTGGAGGAGGTCCGCAGCCTGCTGCAGCTGGCCGGCGATGAGGAGCTTTCGTGCGGGGACGTGGACCGGCTGGCACGCAGCCATCTGACCGACGTGCGGGCGCGCATGGCCGACCTGGAGCGCATGGCCACCGAGTTGGAACGGGTGATTGCCAGTTGCCACGGTGGGCAGCGGGCTGAATGCACCATCCTGTCGACCCTGCGGCAGCCGGTCGCTGTGGAGGCCACGCGCCAGTGACCGAACTGGACCGCTACCTCGATGCAGCCACGCGCCAGAACACGGTGCGCAGCTATGCGTCGGCGCTGCGGCACTTCGAGGTTGAATGGCAAGGCCACCTCCCAGCGACACCGGACAGCGTGGCGCGGTACCTGGCCGCGTATGCGCAGACCCTAGCCGCCAGCACGCTTCGCCACCGGCTGGCCGCCATTGCCTCTTGGCACCGCGACCACGGCTTTGTCGACCCGACCCGGTCGCCGCTGGTGCGCAAGGTGCTCAAAGGCATCCAGACCCTGCACCCGGGCCAGGTCAAGCAAGCCGCGCCGCTGCAGATTCGGCGGCTGGTCGAGCTCGATGACTGGTTGGCTGCCGCGATCGCGGCGGCGCATGCCCGGGGCGACGGAGCGGCGGCGCTGCGCCATCAACGCGACCGAGCGTTGGTGCTGCTCGGATTCTGGCGGGGCTTCCGTGGCGATGAACTGCTGCGTCTGGACGTGGCCCATCTCACGCTGGTGCCGGGACAGGGGATGACCTGTTTCCTGCCGCGCAGCAAGGGCGACCGCCAGGCCGCCGGCGTCACCTACAAGGTGCCGGCGTTGTCGCGGTTGTGCCCGGTGGAGGCGACCCAGGTGTGGCTGCAGGCGGCCGACCTGCACGAAGGGCCGGTGTTTCGGGAGGTTAACCAATGGGGCCAGGTGAGCGCCGAGGGCCTGCATCCCAACAGCTTGGTGCGCCTGCTACGCGAGTTGCTGACCAGTGCCGGCTTTGCCGATGCGGGGCTCCACAGCAGCCATTCGTTGCGCCGCGGCTTTGCCAGCTGGGCCAACGACCAAGGCTGGGACATGAAGGCGCTGATGGAGTACGTGGGCTGGCGCGATGTGCAGTCGGCCATGCGCTATCTGGACGGGCGTGACCCCTTTGCCCGTGACCGCATTGAAGCAAGCCTGCCCAGTCCAACCGCGCCGGTACCGGCGATGGCACTGCCGGCGCCCGAGGGCAAACCGGCCTTGCAGCTGCGCCTGCGCATGGTGCTGACCCCGTTTGCCCGCACGGGCCGCGGCGCGGCCAAGGCCCGAGGCCGGATCGAAGAGATCTGCTTGGCCCCGTTCCAGGCTGTGCGCCTGAACACTGCCAGCAGCGAGTACCAGTTGACTGTTCCCACCGATCCCGACCGGGATCTGGATGAAATCCTGGCCACGTTGCTCGATGACATGCACCGCATGGCCGATACGCACCAGTGTTTCCTGGAAGCGTCTCTCAATACAGACGACGGCCGGCACTGGGATTGATCCCCTCATAACCTCCGGATCCAATGGCTACCCTTCACGAGACCGCCTACCCGCGACTGAAGCCTGATCCCACCGCCAAGGAACTGGAGGAGATCTATACCCCCACCGCCGCTGAGATTGCATTCGCCAAGCAGCTGACCACCCAGCCGGGACCGCAGCTGGCGGTACTGATTCATCTCAAGCTCTTCCAGCGCCTGGGTTACTTCACGGTGTTAGCCGAAGTGCCCGAGCGGATCCGGAAGCACATCGCCAAGGCCGCCCGACTCGGGCGCGTATTGGACACCGACCAGCTCGAACGTTACGACGCTTCCGGTAGCCAGCGCCGCCATATGCCGCAGCTTCGGCAGTTCATCGGGGTACATCCCCTGGACAAATCAGGCTTGGCCTGGCTGGACACGGTGGCCACCGGAGCAGCCCAGACCAAGCACACCATCCCGGACATCGTGAACGTCCTGCTCGAAGAGCTGGTGCACCACCGCTACGAACTGCCAGGCTTCCGCACCCTGGAGCTGGCCGCCATCGGCGCACGTGAGCGGGTCAATCTGGGCTACTACCGCAGCATCAGTCACGCGCTGACGCCTGCCACGCGCACGCTCATTGACGAATTGCTGCGCGCACCGGAAGGCTCCAGATTTACTGGCTGGCAATCGCTCAAGCGCGAGCCTGGCCGACCGACCAACAAGGAGGTCCGGTTCTATCTGCAGCACATCCGCATGCTGCAGCAGTTGGCCGAGCAGCTGCCTCCCATCGATGTGCCGGTGCCCAAGCTCAAGCAATTCCGTGCAATGGCTCGCGCCTATGACGCCAGCGAGTTAGCCGAACTGGCTCCGGACAAGCGCTATGCGTTGGCCACCATCTTCATTCGCGCCCAGCATGCCAAGACGCTGGATGACGCAGCCGAGCTGTTCATCAAGCAGGTGCGCGGGCTGGAGAACACGGCCCAGCAAAAGCTGCTGGCCTACCAGCTCGAACATGCCAAGCGGGCCGACTTCCTGATCGGCCAGCTCAAGGAAATCCTGCAGGCCTATCAGCTCGACGGCAGCGATAGTCAGCGCGTGGATGCCATCGATAACAGTCTGGAAGCGGAAGTGTCGACCTTGTTGGCCGAATGCGAAGAACATATGGCATACGCAGGAAAGAACTATCTGCCTTTCATGCTGCAACCCTACGGCGCGGTCAGGCCGCTGCTGTTCAATGGGCTGGAGCTGATGAACTTGCGGGCAACCAGCCACGATGCCGGCATGGAGCCGTTGATTGCAGCGGTGCTGTCGCTGCGCAACCAACGCCGTGAGCTGATCGAGGTCGCATCCCTCGGCCTGGACCCGGAAAAGGACTTCGATTGGATGTCCAAGCTCTGGCGTCAGCACGTGTTTGGCAAGCGGGCCAGCGCGGCAGGCGCCGGCTGGATGCACCGTAAGTACTTCGAGCTGGCCGTGCTGGTGCAGGTCAAGGACGAACTGAAGTCGGGAGATCTCTTCATCCCGAGCAGCGAACGATTTGACGACTACCGCGAGCAGCTGGTCGATGAAGCCACCTTGGCCCAGGAACTGGAAGCCTATGGCCAGGTGTCAGGCTTGCCCACCGACGCTGCGACTTTCGTGGCCGGGTTGCGCGCACAACTGACCGACTTGGCCGACGAAGTTGACGAGCGTTTCCCCGAGAATGTTCATGCGGACATTCTGGAAGGACGCCTGGTACTGCGGAAGGGGCAACGCGCCGAGGTCTCAAGCGCCATTGCCACCGTGGACCGCCTCATCGCCGAACGGCTCCCGGAGTCCAGCATCGTCGATGTCCTGATCGACGCCAGCCAATGGCTGGATCTGCACCGATTCTTCCGTCCGATCGCCGGCACCGAGAGCCAGGTTGAAGATCTCCCTCGACGGGTGATCACCACGCTGTTTTGCTATGGCTGCAACTTGGGTCCGACGCAGACGGCGCGGTCGATCAAGGGCTTCAGCCGGCGCCAGGTTGCTTGGCTGAACCTGAAATACGTGACCGAGGATGTGCTTGAGAAGGCCATCGTAGAGGTCATCAATACCTACAATAAATTCGACCTCCCGGGCTATTGGGGCAGCGGGAAAAGCGCCTCAGCAGATGGCACCAAATGGAGCGTCTACGAGGACAACCTGCTGTCGGAGTACCACATCCGCTACGGCGGCTACGGCGGCATCGGCTACTAACATGTGTCCGACAAATACGTGGCGCTGTTCAGCCATTTCATTCCCTGTGGTGTGCACGAGGGCATCTACATCCTCGACGGCCTGCTGGCCAACACTTCCGACATCCAGCCTGAGATCGTCCATGGCGACACGCAGGCCCAAAGCTACCCAGTCTTCGGTTTGGCCCACATGCTGGGCATCCAGCTGATGCCCAGGATACGAAACATCAAGGATCTGACATTCTTCCGGCCCGAACCTGGCAGGACCTATAAGAATATCCAGGCACTGTTCGGAGACAGCATCGACTGGCAACTGATCGCGACGCATCTCCACGACATGCTGCGGGTAGTGATCTCGATCCGATTGGGGAAGATCACCGCGTCCTCGATCCTGCGCCGGCTGGGCACCTACAGCCGGAAGAACAAGCTGTACTTCGCCTTCCGGGAACTTGGCAAGGCCGTCCGAACGCTGTTCTTGCTGCGCTACATCGATGACAACGAGATTCGCAAAACGATCCATGCTGCGACCAACAAGAGCGAGGAATACAACGGCTTCGTGAAGTGGGTCTTCTTTGGCAGCCAAGGGATCATTGCTGAGAACGTCCAACACGAGCAGCGCAAGATCATCAAGTACAGCCAGCTGGTGGCCAACATGATCATCCTCCACAACGTGGAACGCATGAGCCGGACCTTGGCCGTAATGCAGAAGGAGGGGATTGAACTGACGCCCGAGATTCTGGCCGGCCTGTCGCCTTACCGGACCAGCCACATCAATCGCTTCGGCGACTACCACTTGGATCTTGAAAGGGAAGTGGCGCCGCTGAGCTATACAGCGAAAGTCCTTGAACAGGCCCCATAGACGGGGACATCCGCCATCGGGACAAGACAATTATCATTGCGTTTCAATCGCTTAGGTGGCATTTGGCCCTGTACGTAACGATTCCCTGCCGACCCTCATGAGCGCCTGCTTCTCGGCCTCATTGAAGCGAAGCTCGATGATCCGGCTCTCGTAGCTGACTGGCACCACCGCCTCGTCTTCCTGCGCGGCGATCATGTCGTAGACGTCGACGTAGGTGCCGAAGACCGCCTCGGTGTCGCGGTCGTCCAGGCTCACAGGCGTGCCGGTCATGCCAAGGTAGATCGCGTTCGGCAGCGCATCGCGCATGTACTTGGCGAGGCCGTACTTGGTCTGGCCCGTCTTGGTATCGAGGTCGGCTCTGAAGCCGTACTGCGTGCGGTGCGCCTCGTCGGCGATCACGATGACATTGCTGCGCTCGCAGAGGACCGGCACCGAAGTCTGGCCACGCTCGGGAGCGAACTTGTTGATGGTGGTGAAGAACACGCCGCCGGCTTCCACGGCCGTGAGCTGCTCGCGCAGGTCGTCGCGGCTGTTGGCCTGCACCGGCGTGGCACGGATCGACCAGCGGCAGTCGGCAAAGGTCTCGAACAACTGGCCGTCCAGGTCTTTGCGGTCGGGGCTAATCAGGTCGCCAGATTGATCCCGATCAACGCGCGTCGGCACGCCTGACGGTATCATTCGATCCGGCCTTTCGATTGGACGGATCTGTCATGCGCCTCGGTTCGCATTCCCTGATTGTTCCCGCGGTGTTGGCCAGCTTCGCGCTGACGGCCTCGGCGGTTCCCGGCAGCACCTGGCCGACCACGGGGATGCTCAGCCTGGGTTCGGGCGTCGCCGCCGTGTCGCTGATGGCCCTTGCGGCCGTCCTCGGGGCACGCTGGAAGGCGGTCGAGTCGCTGTTCGGTGGTCTGGACCGCGTCTATGAGACGCATAAGTGGCTGGGCGTGTGGGCGCTGGTGTTCGCCTCGGTCCATCTGGTCTTCAAGGCGGGTTCTCCGGCATGGGAGACAGCGGCCATCCTGCCGCTGCCAGGACCGGTGACGCGGCTCGTCCGGCAGCTCAGCTTCGTCTCGCTGATGCTCATCGTGCTGCTGGCGCTGAACCGCAAGATCCCGTACCGGACCTGGCGGTGGTGGCACAAGCTGTCCGGTCCGCTGTTCCTGATCGTCGTGGCGCACTGGGCCAGCTTCAAGTCGCCCATCGCGCTGGCCAGCGCGGCGGGCGCATGGCTGGCCGTGCTGTCGTCGCTGGGCGTGATGGGGGCGGCCTACAAGCTGCTGCTGTATCCCCTGTTCTCGCGGCATGCGCGGTACCGCCTGCGCGCGGTGTCCGCCAACGGCAGTGCCGTCCACCTGCAGCTGGTGCCCGAAGGTCCGGGCATTCCGTTCCTGCCCGGCCAGTTCGCGTTCGTATCCTTCGGACACGACGGCCTGCGCGAGCCGCATCCCTTCACCATCGCCAGCGCGGGGGACGCCGATGGCGGCATCGCCTTCATGGTGCGTTCGCTGGGCGATTACACGGAGCGGCTGGTGAGGGATGCCAGGCCCGGGATGGTGGCACAGGTCTATGCGCCGTTCGGCCGGTTCGAGCACAGGCCCACCGGACGGAAGGAGATATGGATCGCCGGTGGCGTGGGCGTGACGCCGTTCATTGCCTGGCTTCGCGATGCCGACGCGTCCGCGTTGGACGGCGTGACCTTCTTCCATTTCTTCACGCCGGGTCGCGAGCTTCCCGACGCCGTGGATCTGGCGGGGATGGCGCGTGCGCGGGGTGTCGAACTGATCGACATCGCCACGGGACCGTCGTCAGCCGGCTTTCGTCAGCAGTTCGCGCAACGGGTCGAGCGGGCGGGAGCGTCGGGGGTGCAGATCAGCTTCTGCGGCCCCAAGGGCCTGCTGGACCAGGTGCGCCAGCTGATGCGGGAAACCGGCGTGGCGGAAGACCGGTTGCGGCACGAATTGTTCGAGTTCCGCTGAAGCGGGGCGATTCATGCTGGTCAAGACGCTACGGAGGATCTCCGCCCCCCTCGGCTAGGAAGGCCTCGATGGATCGCGCATACGCATCCGGCCGCTCCCACCACAGGATGTGTCCGGCGCCGGCGACGAACCGGTAACGCGCGTCGGGGAACAGGTCCACGTACTCGTAGGCTTCGGCGTAAGGCACGAAGTCGCACTGCCCCTGGAGCACCAGCACCTTTCCGGGGAAGCGGCGCATCTGCGGGCGGGGATCGGCGACATCGCCGAACCAGTTCGCGCCGGTGCGCACGTACAGCCCCGCGCCTCCTTCCTCAGGCTGCACCTTGCGCGGATCGCAGACCATGTTGCGGGTGAAGCGTGTCGCCAACGTGTTCAACGCGGCATCCGCTTCCGCATCCGATACGGTCTTGACGTCGAGGGCCATGGCGATGGCCTGTGCCAGGATCAGCTTGGGCGGCATCGCCGACAATGCCGTATCGCCACGGTACTGCTCCGCATCCGGCGGACGGAAATCCAGTGCTGCGAAGTCGGCCTGTCGCTGGAGAAGGCCACGATCAACGATCTGGGTCGCGCCAAGCGCGTCGTCATCACCAAGGAAAACAGCACCATCATCGACGGCGCCGGCGATGCCGAGCGCATTCAGGCCCGCATCGGCCAGATCAAGGCGCAGATCGAGGAAACTTCTTCGGACTACGACCGCGAGAAGCTGCAGGAGCGCGTGGCCAAGCTGGCCGGCGGCGTGGCCGTCATCAAGGTGGGCGCTGCGACCGAAGTGGAAATGAAGGAAAAGAAGGCGCGCGTCGAAGACGCCCTGCACGCCACCCGTGCAGCGGTGGAAGAAGGCGTGGTACCGGGCGGCGGCGTGGCCCTGATCCGTGCCAAGGCGGCCATCGAGAACCTCAAGGGCGCCAACGAAGACCAGAACCACGGCATCGTCATCGCCCTGCGTGCGATGGAAGCTCCGCTGCGCGAGATCGTCACCAACGCCGGTGAAGAGCCTTCGGTCATCGTCAACGAAGTGAAGGCCGGCTCGGGCAACTTCGGCTACAACGCTGCCAACGGCCAGTTCGGCGACATGGTGGCCTTCGGTATCCTGGATCCGACCAAGGTCACGCGTACCGCACTGCAGAACGCCGCCTCCATCGCGGGCCTGATGATCACCACCGAAGCGATGGTGGCCGAGGCGCCGAAGAAGGAAGAACCCGCCATGCCGGCAGGTGGTGGCATGGGTGGCATGGGTGGTATGGATTTCTAAGTCCGCCCATCGCGCCAGTGGTGGCGCGAAGACGTCCGCGCAGCGGGCGAACCGCGCCCTCCAGCAAGCAAGCGTGACCACGAAGCCCGGCCTTTTGCCGGGCTTCGTGCTTTCTGGCGTCCGACGTGGGAAACGCCCTGTCTTAAGCGCGGCGATGTCCGATACGAAAACCGGAAAAGGCCGATATGAACCGGCCGGGGCGGGCGCAAGCCTGAGCAGCCATTCCCTGCACCGGAGTGTTTCGTGCCGCGCCTCGCCGCGACCGTGTCGCAGCTGCAGGATGCCGTGGCGCACGCAACGTCGCCGGCAGCGCATCTGCCCACGGCTCGCTATGCGCCTCACCGTCCCGAGCGCACGCTGCTGTATTCGCTGGTGCAGGCGCATTGGCCGGACTTTCTCGCGCGCCGTGAGGTAGAAGACCGCTCGCTGCCCGAGTATGTGCGCGAGGAGTTCGAGACCTACCTGCGCTGCGGCGTGCTCGAGCACGGTTTCCTGCGCGTGGTGTGCGAGCAGTGCCGGGCCGAGAGGCTGGTGGCCTTCTCCTGCAAGAAGCGCGGCTTCTGCCCCAGCTGCGGGGCGCGGCGCATGGCCGAGAGCGCGCGGCACCTGGTGGAGGAGGTGTTTGGCCCGCGGCCGGTGCGGCAATGGGTGCTGAGTTTTCCGTACCCGCTGCGCTTCCTGTTCGCCAGCAAGCCGGAGGCCATCGGCCCGGTGCTGGTGATCGTGCAGCGCGTCATCGCCGGCTGGTTAGCCGATCAAGTCGGCGTCGACCACGCCAGCGCGCAATGCGGCGCGGTGACCCTGATCCAGCGCTTCGGCAGCGCGCTGAACCTGAATGTTCACTTCCACATGCTGTGGCTCGACGGCGTGTACGACGCGAACGTCGAGCCCCCGCGGCGCAAGCCGCGCCTGCGCCGCGCCCGTGCCCCCACCTCTGCGCAACTGACGCAGCTCGCCAACACCATCGCGCATCGCGTGTGCCGGCACCTGTCGCGCCGCGGCTGGCTCGAAGGCGAAGACGAATCCGTGTTCCTGTCCGACAGCGCGGGTAGCGACGACGGCATGGATGGGCTGCGGATGAGTTCGATGACCTACCGCATCGCCACCGGTCGCGACGCTGGCCGCAAGGTCGTCACGCTGCAAACATTGCCCGGTGACGCAGGCTCGCTGGAGGGCGATGCCGGCAAGGTCGGCGGCTTCTCGCTGCATGCCGGCGTGGCCGCGGAAGCACACGAAAGCCACAAGCTCGAAAAGCTGTGCCGCTACATCACGCGCCCGGCGATCAGCGAGCAGCGGCTGTCGATCTCACCGCAGGGTAGGGTGCGGTATCAGCTCAAGACGCCGTGGCGAAATGGGACCACGCATGTCGAATGGGATGCGGTGGACTTCATCGCCGAGCTGGCGGCACTGGTCCCGCCACCTCGCGCGCATCTCACCCGCTTCCACGGCGTATTCGCCCCGAATGCAAACCTGCGTGCGCAGCTGACGCCCTCGGGGCGCGGCAAGCGGCCTGCGGGCGATGCGGCGCCAGTGGACGTCAGCGCCCACGACGAGCCGCGCAGCCCCGAGCAGAAGCGCCGTGCGATGAGCTGGGCGCAACGGCTCAAGCGGGTCTTTTCCATCGACATCACCACCTGCGCCCACTGCGGCTGCGCGGTACGGATCGTCGCCAGCATCGAGGAACCCACCGCCATCCGCGCCATCCTCGCCCACTTCGAGAAGCACGGCGCGCTGGAGCAAGCGCACTACCGGCCCGCAGCGCGCGCGCCGCCGCCGGCCGCGTGACGAGGTGCCGGCCACACAGCCGGCAGCCAAGCCAGAGTCCGATCCGATGCGGCCACGACCCCGCAGGGCTGCGCTCGGCCCTGTGCCGGGATTCGGTGAGAAATGGCTACGCACTGAGCCGCTGCGTGGCCCCGCGATGTCGAAAACCCACGCATGAACCCCCGATCTGTGCCCGATCTGTGCCCAAAGCGGCGCTTGCGCGGCCGCTTCCTACCCGCCAGACTCGCCAAAAAGGGCGGTTGAACTTCCTATACCCTTCAATCTTCCGGACAGATGCAATGATCTCTGACCGGGGTCTGTTTACAGGGCGTTGCCAGCGCTGCGTTAAACCACCGTGCCGAACAGGTGCCCGATCACGCCGGTCGCCAGCATGGCAGCGACACCCCAGAACACGACGCGCGCGGCGGCCTTGCTCTTGCTGGCCCCGCCCGCGCGGGCCGACAGGGCGCCGAGGATGCCGAGGCTGATCAGGGACACGACGGCCACAACCGGCGTGATCAGGCCAGCCGGCGAAGCAACAGCAGCAATGATCGGCAGGACGGCGCCGACGGAGAAGCTGAGGGCGGAGCTGACCGCCGCCTGCACAGGTTTGGCGGCGACGATCTCACTCATGCCGAGTTCGTCACGCGCATGGGCTTCCAGGGCGTCATGCTCTGTCAGCTGCCGGGCGACGTCCCGGGCCGTTTCAGGGGTCAGGCCGCGGCTGATATAGATTTCGGTCAGCTCCTGGAGTTCGGCGTCCGGATGGCTGTGAAGGGCGGCGCGCTCGATCGCGAGGTCTGCCTTTTCGAGGTCTGCCTGCGAGGAGACGGACACATATTCCCCGGCGGCCATCGACATGGCACCGGCCACCAGGCCCGCGAGGCCGGCGGTGAAGATCGCGCCGGGTGTGGCGTCTGCGGAGGCAACACCGATCAGCAGGCCGGCGGTGGACAGGATGCCGTCATTGGCGCCGAGCACGGCGGCGCGCAGCCAGTTCACCCGCTGGAAATAGTGGTGTTCTTTGTGGATGTAGGAATTGTCGGATTCCGGTGCAGATTCGGCCATGGGTCAGTTCCTGATCGTTATATACTGGGTGGCCAGGCCGGGCGGCCAGGTCAAGCCTTGATGCAGTCCGGATGTCCCGGGTTTTCCTTGCGTGAGGCGGCGGTGCCGGTTAGGCGTTGATGCGTAAGGCTTTCCGGAGGGACACACATGCTTATTGGACTTGGCGTCATCGTATTGATCGCTGGCTTCATTATCCTGATTTACAACGGTCTTGTGATGAAGCGGCAGCGGGTCAACCAGGCCTTTGCTGACGTCGATGTGCAGCTGAAACAGCGCCAGAACCTGATCCCGAACCTCGTCGAGACCGTGAAGGGCTATGCCAAGCACGAACAGGACACGCTGCAGCAGGTGATCGCTGCCCGGAATGCGGCGCAGAGCGCTCATACGCCGGCTGAAATGAGCCAGGCCGAGGGCATGCTGACTGCCTCGCTGGGCAAGCTGTTCGCACTGGCGGAAGCCTATCCGGACCTGAAGGCGAACACGAACTTCATCCAGCTGCAGAACGAGCTGTCCGCCATCGAGGACAAGCTGGCCGCGGCGCGCCGGTTCTACAACTCGGCGGTTCAGGACTACAACACGTCCCGCGAACAGTTCCCCGGTTCCATCATCGCGGGCATGTTCAATTTCGAAGGCCGCGACTTCTTCGATGTCGGCGTCGAGGGCCGCGAAGCCCTCAGCACTCCGCCGGAAGTGAAGTTCCCAGAAGCGGGCGCCGACTTCCCACAGCGACCACAGCACGGTCGCGATGGTGGTCGCGGCCAGCAGCCAGGCCGCGACGGGCGCGCGGCGGACGTAGAAGAATCCGCTCAGTGCCAGCGCCAGGCCGGCCAGCAGGTAATACCAGGAGCCGCCAAGGGTGATCAGGTAGAGCCCGCCGGCGAGCAGCGGTAGCGCGATCAGTACGAGCGCCGCGCCGAACAGGCGCAATGGCCAGCGACCGGTACTGGCGCCCGCAGGCGCCACGGAAGTGGTGTTCATGTCATCGGACCTCGAGGAAGGGGGACGCATCGGGAGCGATGGCTGCCGGTTCGCGGGGAAGCGCACGGCCATAATACTGTACTGTCCAGTACGTCTGTGATGAATGCGCGCGCGCCCGCGGCCGGGTGGTCGTGCGTGCGCGCTTTCCCGTGCAGGAAAGTCGCACCCGTCCAGTCAACGATGGCGGTGGGCGAAGCCGCCCTGCAGGGCGTTCGCGCCCCACGGGTGCGGTGGCCTGTGCCGGGTCGGGCCGGACACGGCCGCATCCGGGCAACCGCGCCATCAACGCGCCTCTGGACCTGCCGGCCTTCCGGGTGCATTGCCCCGCCGTGGCCCGCTCCCGCATGCGGGAGCGAAGATTACCCCGTCGAGGGGCGTGGTGTTCAGGCGCCCCGTGTCGGAGCCCCGGCTAGCGCCCGCGCGCGCGGGCGAAGGCGTCGGCCAGGGCGTTGTTGGCCGGCGGTGAGGCGGTGGCGGGCTTGCCGCCCGGCCCACGCCCGCCACGCGGACCGCCCGGTCCACGTCCGCCGCCGCGGTCCTGGCCGCCACGCGGCTGCTCGCCGCGCGCCTCGCGTGCCGGCTTCTCGCCGGGCACGTCGTCCAGCCGCCGGGTCAGGGCGATGCGCTTGCGCGGCACATCGACCTCCAGCACCTTCACCTTGACGATGTCGCTCACCCTGATGCCGTCAGCGGGGCACTCTGCTGAGGGCTGCTGGCGCGAGAGCGGGGGTTTTTAGAGGTGCCCTCAGGTAGGTGATTTGCTACGCTGCGCCGCGCCGATGTCTTACCCATGCGCGGGAGAAATGCCGATGGGCGGCGATGAGGCCGCGCGGAACACTGTGCAGCCGTCGATGCGCAGGATCGTTCCGTGCTGTGCCTCACCGCACCGGAGGGACGCGCCGCGCCGCGTGTCGCCCGTGCCGCAAACACCGCGCTGGCGGCCGCGCCGAGCTACGCACGCCATGTTCCCGAGCGCACGCTGCTGTACGCGCTGGTCGAGGCGCACTACCCGGACTTCATCGCAAGTCTTGAGGCGCAAGACCGCTCGCTGCCCGAGTATGTGCGCGAGGAGTTCGAGACCTACCTGCGCTGCGGCGTGCTCGAGCACGGTTTCCTGCGCGTGGTGTGCGAGCAGTGCCGGGCCGAGAGGCTGGTGGCCTTCTCCTGCAAGAAGCGCGGCTTCTGCCCCAGCTGCGGGGCGCGGCGCATGGCCGAGAGCGCGCGGCACCTGGTGGAGGAGGTGTTTGGCCCGCGGCCGGTGCGGCAATGGGTGCTGAGTTTTCCGTACCCGCTGCGCTTCCTGTTCGCCAGCAAGCCGGAGGCCATCGGCCCGGTGCTGGTGATCGTGCAGCGCGTCATCGCCGGCTGGTTAGCCGATCAAGTCGGCGTCGACCACGCCAGCGCGCAATGCGGCGCGGTGACCCTGATCCAGCGCTTCGGCAGCGCGCTGAACCTGAATGTTCACTTCCACATGCTGTGGCTCGACGGCGTGTACGACGCGAACGTCGAGCCCCCGCGGCGCAAGCCGCGCCTGCGCCGCGCCCGTGCCCCCACCTCTGCGCAACTGACGCAGCTCGCCAACACCATCGCGCATCGCGTGTGCCGGCACCTGTCGCGCCGCGGCTGGCTCGAAGGCGAAGACGAATCCGTGTTCCTGTCCGACAGCGCGGGTAGCGACGACGGCATGGATGGGCTGCGGATGAGTTCGATGACCTACCGCATCGCCACCGGTCGCGACGCTGGCCGCAAGGTCGTCACGCTGCAAACATTGCCCGGTGACGCAGGCTCGCTGGAGGGCGATGCCGGCAAGGTCGGCGGCTTCTCGCTGCATGCCGGCGTGGCCGCGGAAGCACACGAAAGCCACAAGCTCGAAAAGCTGTGCCGCTACATCACGCGCCCGGCGATCAGCGAGCAGCGGCTGTCGATCTCACCGCAGGGTAGGGTGCGGTATCAGCTCAAGACGCCGTGGCGAAATGGGACCACGCATGTCGAATGGGATGCGGTGGACTTCATCGCCAAGCTGGCGGCACTGGTCCCGCCACCTCGCGCGCATCTCACCCGCTTCCACGGCGTATTCGCCCCGAATGCAAACCTGCGTGCGCAGCTGACGCCCTCGGGGCGCGGCAAGCGGCCTGCGGGCGATGCGGCGCCAGTGGACGTCAGCGCCCACGACGAGCCGCGCAGCCCCGAGCAGAAGCGCCGTGCGATGAGCTGGGCGCAACGGCTCAAGCGGGTCTTTTCCATCGACATCACCACCTGCGCCCACTGCGGCTGCGCGGTACGGATCGTCGCCAGCATCGAGGAACCCACCGCCATCCGCGCCATCCTCGCCCACTTCGAGAAGCACGGCGCGCTGGAGCAAGCGCACTACCGGCCCGCAGCGCGCGCGCCGCCGCCGGCCGCGTGACGAGGTGCCGGCCACACAGCCGGCAGCCAAGCCAGAGTCCGATCCGATGCGGCCACGACCCCGCAGGGCTGCGCTCGGCCCTGTGCCGGGATTCGGTGAGAAATGGCTACGCACTGAGCCGCTGCGTGGCCCCGCGATGTCGAAAACCCACGCATGAACCCCCGATCTGTGCCCGATCTGTGCCCAAAGCGGCGCTTGCGCGACCGCCGCCTACCCGCCAGACTCGCCAAAAAGGGCGGTTGAACTTCCTATACCCCAAGGTGGCCCTACCGCAGCATGTATTCACTAATATCTCAACCAAAGGAGTATTCGAGATGGGTAAGCTAGCTGGCAAGATTGTCGTAGTGACGGGGTCGGTTTCGGTCATCCCCGGGTTCGATTCCATTGGCTCGGCAACGGTTCGCGAAGCCTTGGCCGAAGGGGCCGATGGGGTTGTCATTTCCGACATCAACGATGAGCAGGGCGAGGCATTCGCCAAGAGCCTGAACGAGGAATATGGTGAGGGGCATGCGCTCTATGTGCATACCGACGTGACTGATCCGAAGGATGTTGAGAAACTTTTCGAGATCACTGAGAAGACCTATGGTCGGGTGGATGCCATCATGGCCAATGCCGGCGTGGCGACGGCTGAGGATTTCGATAAGGATCCCGAGGAGGTTCTGAAGTCGAAAAAATTCATCCAGAGCGTCAACGAGGACGGAGTGTTCAATACCGCGCTCTACGGCTCGCGGCTGATGATGAAGCACGGGACCAAGGGCTCGATCGTGCTGGTATCGAGCATCCACGGCGTCGCCGGTCGCCCGAAGGTGGTGAACACGGAGACGGGCGAGGTGCTGATTGAACGCTTCAATCTGGTCCAGTATACGATGGGGAAACACGGCGTTGTCGGCCTGTCGAAGGCCCTCGCGCTGCAGTTCGCGGAATACGGAATCCGAGTGAACACCGTGAATCCGGGATATATTATGACGCCGCTATTCCAGGCCGCTGTCACGACTGACAAAGAGAAGTTGTCGCATGAGAAATCCTTGGAAACGGATGCCTTTGACTTCACCCAGCTGGCGGCGCTGCACCCATTGTGCAACGATCCGGTGAAGGATGCAGATATTGTCCCGCGTGGGAAATTTGGTGGCCGTATGGGTGTTCCGGCCGAAATCGCCAAGCCGGCGGTGTTCCTGATGTCCGACGAGTCTTCCTTTATGACCGGTCAGAAACTGGTTGTCGACGGCGGGTATACCGCATGCTGAGCATCGGCGGATAGTTAGTGAGCTTCTCCCATTGTGTGGAGGGGCAAATGTGAAACGGGGCGCTTTGGCGCCCCGTTGCTGCCGCTACATCACGCGCCCGGCGATCAGCGAGCAGCGGCTGTCGATCTCACCGCAGGGTAGGGTGCGGTATCAGCTCAAGACGCCGTGGCGCAATGGCACCACGCATGTGGAATGGGATCCGGTGGATTTCATCGCCAAGCTGGCGGCGCTGGTCCCGCCACCGCGCGCCCACCTGACCCGCTTCCACGGGGTGTTTGCCCCGAACGCCGCCCTGCGCGCACAGTTGACGCCATCGGGGCGCGGCAGGCGGCATGACGCCGCTGTGGAGCCGGCGGACGCAAGCGCGAACGACGCGCCGCGCAGCCCCGAGGAGAAGCGCCGTTCGATGAGCTGGGCGCAACGCCTCAAGCGGGTCTTTTCCATCGACGTCACCGCCTGCGTCCACTGCGGTGGCACCGTGCGGATCGTCGCCAGCATCGAGGAACCTGCCGCCATCCGCGCCATCCTTGGCCACTTTGTGAAGCAGGGCGCGCGGGAAGAAGCGCACTACAGGCCCGCAGCGCGCGCACCGCCAGTGCAAGCCGCGTGACGATCTGCCGGCTGCACAGCCGACGGCGAAACCGGAATCCGAGCCGATGCGGCCACGATCCGCAGGGCGGCGCTCGGCCCGCTGTCGGGAATCAGCGAAGCATGGCTGCTGACAACGCCGCTGCGTGGCCCCGCGATGCCGAAATCCCACTCACAGACGTCCGATCCGTGCCCAAAACGGGGCTTGCGCGACCGCCGCCTACCCAGCAGACTGCCCGAAAAGGGCGTTTGAACTTCCTATACGCGACTTCGTCGAACGCCACGTCGTGGTCGGGGTGCGCCTGCCACAGTTCGGCGATCGTGCGTCGTTCCAGCGGATGCACCGCGCCGGGCGCGATCTGCGCCAGCGGCTTGAGCACGAAGGCGTGGCGCAGTTCGTCGCGCGGGATGCGCAGGTTGCCAACGCCTTCGGCGACGAGGTCGTCATACAGCACGATGTCGATATCGAGCGTGCGGTCGCTGTAGCGCGGGCCGCTGCGGTCGCGGCCGTGCGCGTCCTCGAGTGCATGCAGCCAGGCGTTGAGCGCCTCGGGCGACAGTTCGGTGCGGATCGCGGCGGCCGCGTTGATGAAGTCCGGGCCGTCGTAGCCGACCGCGGGAAAGCGGTACGCCGCGGATACGGCGACGTCGTCGAAGCGCGCGCGCAGGGCGGCGATGCCTTCGCGCAGGAAGCGCACCGGGTCGAGATTGCTGCCGAGACTCAGGTAGGCGGTGGGCATGGCGCGCTCCGGGGGAGCGCGCATGATCGCGCATCGGACGGGGAAGGCGCGAGCGCCACGCGCCGGCGCGTGCGGCGGCGGTGCGTCAGCCCTCGCCCGGCCCGGCCGGATGCGACGGCGCATCCACGCGCCGCAGGTTCACGTCCAGCGGCGCGTCGCTGCTGCCCTGGAACACCTTCAGCCCGAACTCCGGCAGGATCGCCAGCAGGTGGTCGAAGATGTCGGACTGGATGCCCTCGTAGAACGCCCAGCGCACGTCGTTGGTGAAGCAGTAGATCTCCAGCGGCAGGCCCTCGGAGGTCGGCTGCAGCTGCCGCACCAGCAGGGTCATGTCCTGGTGGATCTTCGGATGGTGGCGCAGGTACTGCTCGACGTAGGCGCGGAAGGTGCCGAGGTTGGTGACCCGGCGCTGGTTCACCGCCTCCGCGCCGCGCACTTCCGGGCGTGCGTTCCATTCGCCCAGTTCGCGCTGCTTCTCGCCGAGGTAGCCGTCGATCAGGGCGAAGCGGTGCAAGCGCGACACCTCGCCCGCCTCGAGGAAGCGCACCGAATGCTGGTCGAGGTAGATCGCACGCTTGATCCGGCGACCGCCCGACTCGCTCATGCCGCGCCAGTTCTTGAACGAATCGCTGATCAGCTTCTTGGTCGGGACCGTGGTGATGGTCTTGTCCCAGTTCTGCACGGTGATGGTGTGCAGGGCGATGTCGATCACGTCGCCGTCCGCGTTCTGGCTGGGCATCTCGATCCAGTCGCCGATGCGCACGCGGCCGTCGTTGCTGATCTGCACGCTGGCCACCAGCGAGAGGATCGTGTCCTGGAAGATCAGCATCAGCACCGCGGTCATCGCGCCCAGGCCGGTGAGGATGTGCAGGAACTGGGCACCGACCAGGGTGGCCACGATCGAGATCGCGACCAGCACGAACATGATGATCTTGGCGACCTGCAGGTAGCCCTTGATCGGCTTGTTGCGCGCGTCGGGGCGGCGCTCGTACACCTGGTTGGCCAGATCCAGCGCGCGCGAGATCGACAGCGCCACGGTCAGCACGATGAAGGCCTGGCACAGCGCGCGCACCACGGTGACCACCTGCGCCGGCAGATCCGGCACCACCGCGATGCCGGCGGCGATCACCAGCGCCGGGACCACGTTGGCCAGGCGCGGGATCACCCGCAGCTGCACCTCGTGGTCGTGCTGCGCGCCCCCCAGTGGAGTGGCCCGCAGCAGGCGCCTGAGCCCGCGCAGCAGGACCCGCTTGGTCAGCCAGTTGGCCAGCCATGCCGCCAGCAGCAGCGCGGCGATCACGATCCCGGTGTAGGCGCCCGGGTAGGGCGCGAGCGTGGTGCGAAGCGTCTCCAGCTGTTCCTGCAACTATCCGTTCCCTTGTGGCGTGCGTACACGTTCGATGATGACACCGACCGCGCGCGCACCGCGCACCGCACCCGGCTTGCTCAGCTTCAATCGTAACCAATCGACGTTGAATTCGTTCATCACGATCTCCGCGCAGCGCTCGGCGAGCGTCTCCACCAGCCCGAAATCCGACTGCGAGACATATTCCACGAGGCGCTTGCTCACCGCCTTGTAGTTGAGGGTGAGCGCGATGTCGTCGCTGGCGGCGGGGATGCGGTTGTCGAAGCCCATCTCGAGGTCGAACACCAGCGTCTGGCGGATGCGCCGCTCCCAGTCGTAGATGCCGATCAGGGCGTCGATCTCGAGGGCTTCGATGAAAACCTTGTCCATGAGGGCGGGAATCGGGAATCGGGAATCGGGAATCGGGAATGGTAAGAGCAACCGCATGGCCGCTCTTCACGATTCTCCATTCCCGATTCCCGATTCCCGTTCTGCCGCCACCGGCGGCAGCGAGGCCATGTCCCAGCGCGGCACCACGTGCACCGCGGCATCCTCGCGCTGCCCGGCCTGCAGGCGCAGGGCGCCGGCGAAGGCGATCATCGCGCCGTTGTCGGTGCACAGCGACGGGCGCGGGAAGCAGGCGCGGCCGCCGCGCTTGTCCGCCATCTCCTGCAGCTTCGCGCGCAGGCGCTTGTTGGCACCGACGCCGCCGGAGACCACGATCACGTCGCAGCCGGCCGCGTCCAGCGCGCGTTCGCACTTGATCGCGAGCGTGTCGACCACCGCGTCCTCGAAGCCGCGGGCGATGTCGGCCTTCGTCTGCGGCGACTGGTCGGACTGCTGCCAGGCCAGCAGCACCTGGGTCTTGAGCCCGGAGAAACTGAAATCCAGCCCCGGCCGGTCGGTCATCGGCCGGGCGAAGCGGAAGCGGCCCGGCACGCCCTGTTCGGCCAGCGCGGCCAGCTGTGGGCCGCCGGGATAGGGCAGGCCCATCATCTTCGCGGTCTTGTCGAAGGCCTCGCCGGCGGCGTCGTCCAGCGTCTCGCCCAGCAGCCGGTAGCGGCCGATGCCGTCCACCGCCACCAGCTGGGTGTGGCCGCCGGAAACCAGCAGGGCGACGAACGGCGGCTGCGGCGGATCATCCTCCATCAGCGGCGCCAGCAGATGGCCTTCCATGTGGTGGACCGCCACCGCCGGCACGTCCAGCGCCCAGGCCAGCGCGCGCGCGACCCCGGCCCCGACCAGCAGCGCCCCCACCAGCCCGGGGCCGGCGGTATAGGCCACGCCATCGATCTCATCGATCTTGAGACCAGCCTCGGCCAGGGTCTGCCGCACCAGCGGCAGCCACCTTCACCTTGACGATGTCGCTCACCCTGATGCCGTCAGCGGGGCACTCTGCTGAGGGCTGCTGGCGCGAGAGCGGGGGTTTTTAGAGGTGCCCTCAGGTAGGTGATTTGCTACGCTGCGCCGCGCCGATGTCTTACCCATGCGCGGGAGAAATGCCGATGGGCGGCGATGAGGCCGCGCGGAACACTGTGCAGCCGTCGATGCGCAGGATCGTTCCGTGCTGTGCCTCACCGCACCGGAGGGACGCGCCGCGCCGCGTGTCGCCCGTGCCGCAAACACCGCGCTGGCGGCCGCGCCGAGCTACGCACGCCATGTTCCCGAGCGCACGCTGCTGTACGCGCTGGTCGAGGCGCACTACCCGGACTTCATCGCAAGTCTTGAGGCGCAAGACCGCTCGCTGCCCGAGTATGTGCGCGAGGAGTTCGAGACCTACCTGCGCTGCGGCGTGCTCGAGCACGGTTTCCTGCGCGTGGTGTGCGAGCAGTGCCGGGCCGAGAGGCTGGTGGCCTTCTCCTGCAAGAAGCGCGGCTTCTGCCCCAGCTGCGGGGCGCGGCGCATGGCCGAGAGCGCGCGGCACCTGGTGGAGGAGGTGTTTGGCCCGCGGCCGGTGCGGCAATGGGTGCTGAGTTTTCCGTACCCGCTGCGCTTCCTGTTCGCCAGCAAGCCGGAGGCCATCGGCCCGGTGCTGGTGATCGTGCAGCGCGTCATCGCCGGCTGGTTAGCCGATCAAGTCGGCGTCGACCACGCCAGCGCGCAATGCGGCGCGGTGACCCTGATCCAGCGCTTCGGCAGCGCGCTGAACCTGAATGTTCACTTCCACATGCTGTGGCTCGACGGCGTGTACGACGCGAACGTCGAGCCCCCGCGGCGCAAGCCGCGCCTGCGCCGCGCCCGTGCCCCCACCTCTGCGCAACTGACGCAGCTCGCCAACACCATCGCGCATCGCGTGTGCCGGCACCTGTCGCGCCGCGGCTGGCTCGAAGGCGAAGACGAATCCGTGTTCCTGTCCGACAGCGCGGGCATCCGTGCCGATGGTCGGCCCGAAGCGGTGCGTCCGGCCCCCGCGCACGCGCTCAGCGAGCAGGAGCGGGCCGCGATCCTGGAGGTGGCCAACGCCCCGCAATACGCCGCCCTGCCGCCGGCGCAGATCGTGCCGCGGTTGGCTGACGAGGGCCGCTACCTGGCCAGCGAGTCGAGCTTCCACCGGGTCCTGCACCAGGCCGGGCAGGCCAGTCACCGCGGTCGCGCCAAGACACCGCAGGCCCGCCGCAAGCCGACCACGCACGTGGCCCGCGCCCCCAACCAGGTGTGGTGCTGGGACGTGACCTGGCTGCCTTCGCAGGTGACCGGGCGCTGGTTCTACCTGTACCTGATCCTGGACCTGTACAGCCGCAAGATCGTCGGCCACGAGGTGCACGAGGTCGAGTCCGGCGAGCATGCCGCGCATCTGCTCAAGCGCACGGCGCTGGCCGAGGGCATCCATGCAGCGACCAACAAACCAGTGCTGCATGGCGACAACGGTGCCGCCCTGAAAGCGACCACGGTACTGGCGATGCTGCAGTGGCTGGGCGTCGCCCCGTCCTACTCGCGCCCGCGGGTCAGCGACGACAACGCCTTCGTGGAGAGCCTGTTCCGCACCGCAAAGTACCGCCCCGGCTTCCCGATCCGGGGCTTTGCCGACCTGCAGGATGCACGGACATGGGCCGCGCAGTTCGTTCACTGGTACAACCACGAGCACCTGCACAGCGGCTTGCGCTTCGTCGCCCCGGCCGTGCGACACGCGGGCCAGGACGCCGCCCAGCTCCAAGTCCGCACTCAGGTCTACGAGCTCGCCCGCCAGCGCCATCCGCAGCGTTGGACCGGCACGATCAGGGACTGGAGTCGCGTCGGTGCCGTCACGCTCAATCCCGACCGAGACACGGTCGTGCCGGCACAAAGCAAACAGAATGAAAGTAAGCGACTAGCTGCATGAAATCAGGCGACAACTATCTTGACACGCACCGCAATGCGCGGGCTCATCAGTCTGATCCGTGTGTCGATCTGTCTTCGGTCCACATCATCCTGCACCGGGCGTCACGCCCCGACTCCGGCCGCCTGCGCCGGGACCGCGTGAAGCTTGGATGATTGCTGCATAAAGCCCTGGGCGGTTTCCAAGGGGGGGGAACCGGCAGATTTGTCCTGTGAAAGCGAAACGTGCTCGGTCGATCACTTGAAGCAAAGTTGACGAAGTGCAAGCATGCTCTGCGAAAGGACCATGCGATTGGAACCACTCCAACGGCGCCTCTCGGCCATCTGTCGGCCGGCCAGCAGCTGCTTCAGCAGTGGAATAGTTCACATCCTCTATCCCAATAGTTCACCTATCCGGTTTTGAAGGCCTCAGCGCCGATTGCCGTTTCAGCGCCTTTGCAGCGCCCCTGCTCGCGCTCCGCTGTCAGCACACCGCGACTAACCGAGCAACGAATGAGGTCACCCTTCATGCCCAGGCGGGTCGCGGTCATGGGCCCGAACTCAAAACCAATCTGTAGACCCAAAGAACTGGCGTTGGTGCCAGCCGTATGCAACTTCTTTAGGGCGAGCGCAAAGCTGCTGCGCATGCCGCCGGCACACAAGACCATGTTGCTGATGGTCTCTTCCTCGTTCGTATTCGCGCAGGTTCCTTCGATCAAGAGTCCGTGCACACAGTCGCCGATGAATCGGACCTTGCGTCCCTTGAACTCCGTGTGTAGCACTGCGTCCAGCTCACTACGCAGCACCCGCAGCGCACGAACGACGTGTTTGGCGTTCAGATCGTCGGCGATGTTGCGGCTTACGAACTTGGTAAAGCCGTCGATATCCGCATAGACGGTCGCCGCATCCTGGCGCCGTGTTGCAGCCACGGACAGCCTTTCGAAGTCCAGGCCAGCATAGGGCGGGGTATGAGCGCTGAATTCGAATTTACCGATCGGGTGCGCTTTCAGATCAGCCTCCCAATCCTTCACCACCTTGTCGACCGTGCTGACTAGGTTGACCTCATTCTGACTGGTCTTGATCTCGTCGACCGTCAGCGGCGCAGCGTCTTCAGAGGTGACTTTAGCCAGACCGATCTTTTGCCGCGCATTGTTGGTCAGATAGATGCCCGCCGCCTTTCCGCCGCCCGATCGCTTGGCAGCATGGTTGGCCGGTTCGCCGAGGAAGAGCGGTTCGCGATGGCCGCGGCGCCCGTTGTTGACCGCCAGGGCCAGCCCGCTGTCGATGCCGATGCGCACTTTGGCGGCGGGATGATCAGCGTCCTCACCGGTGCGTGCCAAAACATCCATGATCATCTGACCGATGGCAATGGCCCGATGGATACGCTTGGCTTCGTCGTCGTAAGGTTTGGCCACTACCGAGTGCAGCCGCTGGTTGTGAAAGTCGACCAGGATGGCGTCTTCGTTGGCCAGGATCCGCTCGACTGCGCGGTAATGAAGATTCAAGAAGCGCAAGGTTCGGCGATGGCACATCTCGCCTTCGATCATTGTGACATTCAAGAGATCTTCCAGATTCACGATGTCGGCATACAAATGCACACCATCGACGCGGTAGGCCACTTTGTTACTCAGGCTCCGCAGATCGGTGTCACGGACATAAGGCTTAATCGTGATGTCCGAAATCGATACCTCATCGATCGTCGCTTGTATACGTTTGTCGGCACGGCTCTCGTTCCACGTCCTCGAGCTCATAAACTCTCCCTGTACGGCCGCCGAGGGCGACCACTGTGATGGCGGTTCTTTTGGTTTCCCCCGGGAGAAGCCACAGGCATCCATAGCGATGGCTATCCCTCAATGTTCACGTATGTACCAAATGGCGCAGTTTCAAGGGGAGATTTGAGATGCCGAATGCGCTACCTCAATTGCGTGCAAAACCCCTGAGGCGCCGCGGCGATGATTGGTTAGTCAGTTCTAGCAAACGAGGCTCTCAATTTGCTACTCGCTATCCAATAGGCGAGCGGCCGGGTTGTCTGCCGCGCCACCCGTCTGGAAATACCCCACGACACTCGACACCGACCGGTGCTCCGTCAGCTGCATGATCGCCGGCAGCGCCACACCCTGGCGGCTGGCTTCGGTCACGAAGCCCGACCGCAAGCTATGCCCGCCAAAATCCCCTTCCAGCCCGGCCAGGCGCGCCCGCCGCTGCACGATTTCCCCGACGGCCGCCGGGGACAGGGCAGGGCCGACGCGCTGTTTCCATAGCCGCCGGAAGATCGCCCCCTCGGTGATCCCGGAGGCTTCTAACCACTCCTGCAGGGCGAGGGCGGCCCGATCCAGCACCGGCTTGTCCGGGGTCGAGGTGGCGGTAACGCCGGCCTGCTGGGTCTTGCTGTGCTCCAGGCGGTAGATATAGCCCGCCTCGCCGATCCGGCGCAGGTCGCGCAAGTCGGCGGCGGCGATCTCGCTGCGTCGGCGGCCGCCACTGGCGAACCCAAAGCAGAGTAGGGCACGGTCACGGATCCCCTCCAGGCTGTCGTCGCAAGTGGCCAGCATGGCTTCCAGCTCGGGCAGGGTGATGGCGGTCTTCTTGCGTGGCCGCTCGCCGCGTTTGACGGCCGCTCGGGCGGCGCGGCTGAGCACGGTGCGGATCGCCGGTTGTTCACAGGGGTTGGTAACTTGCTTGAGCCGGTGCGCCGTGGACAGCACGGCGATTCGATGCCGCACGGTCGACAAGGTCCAGGGGCCGAGCTTGGCTTTCAGGCCAGCAGCGACCAGCGCCTGATCGACGGCCGGCGGCAGCTCCCAGGTCAGCTCGCCCTCGGTCGATCGGCGCTGGACATGGTCGACCACGAACTGCAGCACCGTGGCCTCATGCACCGGCAGCATCAGCTCGATCCCATAACGGGCCGCATGCCAGCCGGCCCAGTAGCGCAAGGCACTGGTATAGCTGCGGGTGGTGTTTTCAGCGGCCGCCTCGGCCAGCAGTTCACGCACCGCGTCGGCCGCCTGTTGCGCCAGTTGTTCGGGCAGTACCAAGCTGGCAGCCGTCGCAGCGAGAACCGGAATCGTAGAATTATCTTTCATACTATGTAATGTATACTACGAATTAGAGCTTATACCCACGATAATCATCACTTATCGTAAGTACGTAATCAACAGAGTAGGGCACCGATACAGGAGACGTCAGCATGGCCCGCGGCATCACCGAATCCGATGTTCACACCGCCGCCGACGCGCTGGTTGCCAATGGCGAACGCCCGACGGTAGAACGCATCCGCGCGCACTTGGGCACAGGATCACCCAACACCGTGACGCGGTGGCTGGACACTTGGTGGAAAAATCTGGGTCTTCGACTGCAGTCGAAGCGACCAGATTTGAAGGACGCGCCGGCGGTCCTAGCCGAGTTGGCCGGTCAATGGTGGGCGTTGGCATTGCAGCATGCCCGTGAATCGGTTTTGGAAGAGCTTGCCGGCGCCAGACAGTCGCTTGCGGCCGAGTATGACGAGCTGCGGGTGCAGCAGCAGAACTTCGCCGAGGAAGCTTCCGCGCTACATGCCCAGGCGACAGCCTCAGCCCAAACAGAACGCCTGGCGCTGACCCAAGTGACGGAGCTTCGGCAGCTCGTCGATCAACTTCAATCGCAGCTGACAGAGTCGACACAACAACGTGCTTCTGTGGATCAGCGGCTGGAGCAGCTGGATGTGGCAAAGCAGACCCTCGAGGCCCGGTTGCACGACGAGCGAGAACTGGCCAGATCTGAACGCGAGAGCCTGATGGAACACGCCAGATCTGTCGAAAATCGTGCTGCACGGGAAGTCGACCAAGCCCGTCAGCAGATCAAAGACCTACAGACCAAGTTGGCTTCTGCAGAGAAGCTTCGCGTTACAACCGAACAATCACTTGCCAGTGCTTTGAAGGCTGCCCAGAACGCAGCGGCGGTTTCCTCTAAAGAAGCGGACCGGCAACGGGCGAAGTCCGAGGTCCTGGAGGAACAACTGAGCAAAATTCCTGCTGCTATCGAGGCGGCGTTGCGTGGTAAACGTAAGCTGCCAGCCCCTAGGAAGGCGAAGGCAAAATAGTCAATGTCTACGTCTGTTGACTAGAATTCCTACGGCATCACGCTGAGCCGTCTAGCGTATTGCGTTTGACAACATACGCAAATTTCTACGTTCGGTCACAGGGTGACGGACTTATCTGCTTCCAAACCAGCAAGATCTACCTGCGCGCGACGAAATTGTCCGCAGTAGACAGCCGTCAAGGGGCCCAACGCCCCTGCGCCGGGGCATGGAGATGCACTAATCGACAGAACTCGGGGCGAGCGAGAGGCTAAGGATCTGCAGAAGGGGATCGCCGCGTCGCGTTGAGGATGCTTCGGTCCAAACGTCCGAGACCCCTAGTTGAGTTGGAAATCCAGCGGATGCGCGTGTTTTCTGTGTCACCCAGATGAAGGCCAACGTTGGCCCTCGAATCTCATTGATCCGCACCAAAGCCCAAATATTGTGGGCTCCGAGGCCGAGTAGCGACACCTCACCGCCGTCGGCTGCCTGACACGAAAAACACGCGATCAAGGCCCGTAGAAGGCCCTGGGCTACACTATGGAGGGGCCTTGAAAGGGCGCCTCTGGCCCGTTGCACATTGCCGGCCTGTCGTTTGGCGGACGCGGCGAGTAAGAACATCTACCTAATCGCGACGAAATTATCCGCGGTAGACAGCAGGTCGAGCAAAAAGTACATCTTTAGTTGGCGGAAAAGTACATCTCTAGTTGTCCCGTCAGCAAAAGGACACGAACTAAAAAAACTGACAGATGAGATCCAAAGCCAGATCCAGCTGATCCGCCCAATCACCCATTTCGCATAATGTATACACCGTGCGTGGAATTACCCGGTTCTGCCGCCTGTACGTGCGCAGGGGAGGCGAGGCCAACCCCTATCACTAGGGCCATAGCGACCGCCCCCAACTTTTGCGCAATTAGCTCCCAGCGCGTCCTAGCTTCGCCCTCGGTTCGCGCTGCTTGAGCTATCGCAAGCCATTTGTCCGCGTTCTCTCCGGCCATCCTTGCCAGTGCCAGCACGTCACCATCTGTCGGCACCTTTTTCCCTGATTTCCAGTTCGTTATCAGCTGTTTGGAGCGATCCAAGCGCTCGCTGATATCCGTGTAGGTGGCGCCAGTTCGCTTGCGTGCCGCTTCGATCAGATCAGCGATGGTTTCCATGTGTATTCCCGTGGGTTGACTTTCGTTTCCCCGTCAGGATACTGCGACCTTGTATTCCACAGGGAATACTCCCGCCCCGGTCTCCCCTAGAGCCGGGTGCGGGCATCTAGGGCGTAGGGGAGGGGAGTGCACTATGCAACTCGACGGATTGAAGCTGCACCAGCTGTACGCGGTTCGCCGCCACTGGGCGCGTCTCGGTGATGCGGCCAAGGTCGTCCAGGTTGAAGCCGCCATTGATGAGCGCATCGCTCTCATCGGCGGTGCCAAGTGAGCGACGTCATTCTTCCGCTCTGCCTTTTCTGCGCCGCCGTGCTGTTCTCGGTCGGCACCGCCCGTTTGTTTGGCTGGGTGATTGCTCGCCGGGATGCGCGTGTTGATTCCGCGTACCGCGCTGCTTGCCTTGTTGCCTGTGCTAGGGCGGAGGTAGGCCAGTGATCGTTCTTGTTCCGCTGGCGCTGCTCGGTTGCTTCTACTACATCCGGTGGGTGCGCCGTGGCTGATCCCTCCTGCTACGTCATCACCGCCAGCGACTGGAACTCGCTGATGCTGGTGATTGCCATTTATTGCGGTTTCGGCCCGGTCTTGTGGCTCATCACGCGTGATTGGTATCGGATCGCTCATTCCGTGCGCGTGCTTCTTCGCCTGCGTCGTCGTCGCCTTCGTTCTACTCGGGAGGCGCGCCGTGATTGATTTCCTCCTCGACAACCTCCTGTGGGCTTTCCTCTGGTCGCTGATTTTTGCTGTTTACGTGGCATGGCTGCGCTCTGGTGGTCGGCGTGGCTAACCGCGTTCCCTACGGCATCCGTCGCGTAGATCCGCGCTTCTACGAGCCGCTTCCGGCCTCGTCGCATCTGGACGTGGAAGTCGAAGCGCTCCGCGCCATGCCGCAACCCAACTACGAGATTGAACACCGCATCGGTGACGGTCCATGGCTTCCTAAGTGCCGCTATGGCCGGGATGACGCATGGGCCGTCGCCCGCGCTCGCTGGTGGAATGCGCTGCTGCGTGGCCGTCGCTCCTACCGCGTCGTGGCTGTGCTCGGCAGCACCCGCACCGTGGTTTACGGGGAGGGCGCCAGCTATGCATGAGGCCGCAGCTTCGGGACTCCCCTCGTCTAACAGGGGAGTCAGTGAAACTGAACGAATCGGGGTAGTGATCGACTGGCTGGCCTCCGCCTTCGATCTTATTTCCGTCCTTGACGTGTATGGCATGGTCGATGACCGCAAAGCGGTCCTTGATGATCTGGACGGCCCGGTAGGTTCCTGCGTCCGCGCCGTGGCCCAGGCATTGGCCGGCCACTTCTTCCCGGGCCTGTTTGAACTCGGCGATCCTTCGCGTGGCCGGTTTTACAACTGGCGCGTATCGCTGCAAGCCGGTGGCGAGCATGTAGGCCTGTTGGAATTCGGCGGCCTTGCCACGGTCCGCAAGGACGGCGTGCACACCGCGCGTCTGGAACTTACTGGCAATGGTTGCCGCATATTTGAGGCCAGCAGTGGCGATGACCATGCGCAGCGGTGGTCGTCGCTCGCTTCACTGCTGGGGCTATCCGATGCACGCATTACGCGCGTCGATATCGCGGCAGATGATTTCCTCGGTCAGTGGCCGGTGCAGTGGGCCGTTGATCGTTACAACGAGGGCGGTTTTGACCGTCGCGGTCAGCGGCCTAAAGCCCGCCTGATTGATGACATGGGCAACCGCACCGGCAAGACCTTCTACGTGGGTAGCCGCAAGTCTGAGCAGCAGCTACGCGTGTATGAGAAGGGCAGGGAGCAGGGTGACATGGCTTCCGAATGGGTGCGCTATGAAGGCGAGTTCCACGCCAGTAATCGGCGTGAACTTCCCCTGGACATGCTCACTGATCCAGCCCCGTATCTGGTTGGCTCTTACCCCATCCTCGACTTCGTTGATGGCATCGGCCAACGCCTGCGCATCGCCACAGAAAAGCTGCTCGCCAACTGCACCCGCGCCGTCATGCATTTCCGTCGCCAGTACGGGCCAATGATCAACGCGATGCTCCACGCATCCGGTGGTGATGAATCAACGCTCTCACGCCTGATTGTCGGCACAGCCCGCGCCAAGCTGCCGCCGTGGTGTCCGCGTCCAGAAGACGCCGCTCAGCTGCTTACCGCAATTCTTTTCGCCCCATCGGGGCATATCGATAGCCCGGAATCGCGGGCATAACCAAGGAAAAATCATGGAACTGATCAAGGTCACCATCCTCTCTGCCGAAGTAACCGAGCGCAAAGGCACCTTCGAAGACGACAGCGGCAAGGAACGCGCCTACACCACGCGCAAGCAGAAAGCGAAGCTGGAAGCCGGTGGCTTTGGCTACCCATATGACGTGCGCCTTGAGGAAGGCCAGACCGCTTATCCGGTTGGCGAATACGTCATGGACACCGCTTCCATGATCCAGGTCAACAAGGGCACGGCCAACTGGTCGAAGTTCCCCGCGCTGGTCCGCGCAACCGTTCCGGCCAAGGCTTAACCCATGGCCCGCGTCCTCGTATGCATCGATCCGGTGCCTTTGCAGGACGGGTCGTGTGCTCAATCCGCTTGGCTGGATCAACCCAGCTGGGTGGACATGCTTCCCACGGTCGAACAGGCCAACACCGTGGGTCCAGCGATTTTTGTTGGCCTTGTAACTCTCGCTGCACTCCGTTTGATCATCCCAAAACAAGGAAATGAAGAATGAATCGCAATACTCGTGAAACTGCACTGATTCGTGCCAAGGCTGTTGGTCGTTCGCTGCGTGACCGTGTGGGCGCTGCTGTGGCGCTTGGCGGTGCTGCTGCCGCTCCTGGATTGGCGTTCGCCGCTGATGGTTTCGACAGCGCCACCGTTCTGGCCGCAATCGCTGCCATGGTGGCTGCCGGTGTCCTGATCTATACCGCCTACGCCGTAGGTAAGTGGACCATGAAGGCCTTTGGCCTGATTGGCGGCAAGTAAGCGATCGACAAGGGGAGGGCGGGGAAACCCGCCCTTCGCACATCATGACCGGACTACTTGTTCTTGTTCTTTGGATCATCGGCGGTTACATCGTCGCGGATGGGCTGATCTGATGCGTTGGCTTTTTACACTGCTGCTTGTCGCTGCGTATGTGTGGCAAGGTATCGATCCTGTGCAGGCGCAATCTTCTGCTTCATGTGCATCTAGCGGTATTTGCGATCAGGGCGAAGCGTATTCGCAGTGCAAGGCTGCTGTCTCCAACAGCATGTCTTATTACGAGCCTTATGGCGGTTATCCCAAAATTGCCAAAGACTGCACTTCCGTTGTTGACTCATACGGGAATGGCGGGTTTGAGTGTGTTGTGCACGCTACCGGCCCCAGCACTCCGCGTTGCCGGGTTTCCGGTTCTGATGGCGGCGATTCGTCTAAAACTTTTTGGTTCTCGAGCGGAAAAACGTGTTCCGCTCGAAACGTGACGACTCCAGCAGGTGACAAGTCAGCTGGAAGTCCAATGCCATGGCCCAGCTGTGTTGCTGGCTGCAAAATCCAACAAGAGCAGATTTCATATAGTCAGCCAGGCGGCGTCATGCTCTATGGGCGTCGTAACGCAACGTACCTCAATGAAACATGTACTTCTCAATCTCTGAGCCAGAACGGTGCTATCGACACTCGTGAAGAGCAGCCTAAGCCCACCGAGCCAGAATGCACTGCATTGGGTGGCGGTCAGACGTCCTGTTTCAAGTCAAACGGTGATCATTGTGCTACAGCATCAACGGGGAAAACTTTTTGCTGGACGCCGAACGAAACTGGCAAGAAGATCGATGGTGACGATGCCCAGGTAAAGGGCAAGAAGGGTGAGCCAGTCACTCCACCGAATGTAAAAATTGATAACAAAGATTGGCAACGAAAGGAGGGGCACCAGCAGACCGCATGCATTAATAACACCTGCACAACTTACAACGTAACCAATTACCAAACAGCTCCTGCAGGGAGCGCCAAGAACAGTACGGGCGATAATCAGCCAGATGGTTCCGGTAACACATCTGGCAACGGGAAACCGTCCAAGGGCGATGGTAAGGACGGTGATAAGGATGATGGTGATTCAGCCACGGATTCTGGCAACTGCGACACGCCGCCGATCTGCACTGGAGACACATTGAAGTGCCTACAGCTCAAATTCACTTGGAAAATTGAGTGCAATACCAAGGGCAACGAAATCACAAATGGTACTGGCTGCGGTGAGAACGACATACCTGTCTGTGCCGGCAAGAGCTGCAAGGCAGAGGCTTATTCACAAGTGTTGCAGCAGTGGAAGCAGCGCTGCTCGTTTGAGGGCGATAGGGATGCTGCGAAGGGTGATGCGCGGTCAGGGGCAGCCGACGGGGCAGGGGATGATCTGGCGGGTGTAGTGGGTGGCCTTTGGGCAGGGGATGGGGTAACGCCAACGCTGAATCAGAATAGGCTGAGCATCGGCGGCGGAAACGTTATTCCTGACGTGGACATCATGGGCACTAAAGTTGTGATGCCTCAGGGCTTCTATGACGCACTCGCCATCATCAAGAAGATCATCATTGCTGCGGCCATGATCGCGGCCTTTCCAATTTTGTGGAGACGCTGATATGTCGTGGTTCTCCGTTGACAATCCCTTTCTCGGCGCGCTTGCGGGTGTGCTCAACAAGCTGCTCAAACTCAAACTTGCGCTGTGGATCGGCAAGGCCCTCAGCGCGCTTGGGCTGGGCTTCGCTGCTCAGCATTTCGTCTATGAACCGCTTATTGATCAAGCAGTCAACGTTTGGAACGCCGTTCCAGCGATTGCAGCGAATTGGGTACATGCGCTTGGTTTGGATACCGCAATTTCAATCATGCTTAGTGCCTATGGCATCCAAGGCGTGCAGCGTGTTTTTCTCTCTCGCAAATATGAGCCGCCAGTATGATCGGTGACACCGCTTCAATTTCTCTTCTCACTGGCTTGCCCGGTTCGGGCAAGTCGTTGCGTATGACGCAGCGGATTGTTGAGCTAGTGGAGAAGGGCGAGCATGTGTATACCTGCAATATCAACGGCATTTCTGTGCCCGGCGTGACGCCATGGGATGATCCGACTCGGTGGCGTGATCTGCCGGCGGGTGCGGTATTGTTTGTTGATGAGGCGCAGCAGTATTTCCGCGCACGGCGCGGTGGTGATCCGCCCGAATACATCAGCGCAATGGAGACGATCCGGCACGTTGGCGTGCGTCTTGTGCTGGCAACGCAGCAGCCGAATTACCTGGATACACACCTGCGCGGGCTGGTTGGCTTCCATGAGCATTTGCTGCGCCAGTCGGGTAAGGATGAAACCTTTATCTTCCGAAATCATCAGGTCATGGATGAGGTCCGCATGGGCCTCAAGCGCATCAAAGGGCTTTACGATCACGAGAAATGGAAGCTGCCGCAGAAGTATTTCCAGTACTACAAGAGCGCGGAACTGCACACGGTCAAGTACCGGATGCCAGCGCTACTGAAGAAGGTTCTGATCACCGGCCCCATAGCGATCTTGTTGGCTGCGAGCGTGTTCGGTTGGCTGTTCTGGAAAGGCATTAGGGGGCAAGCCGAAGCTGAGGAAATGGCCGCGACTGCGCCTGTGGCGCAGCCCGGCCAGTCCTCGGCTTCGGCGGTCAGGTCAGATGGCGAACGTCCAGCCCCGCGAACTGGCGAGCAGTACATAGCCGCTTTGACACCGATGGTTGCGGACGTTCCTTGGTCAGCGCCCGCTTACGTTGACCGGGCCGTGGTATCAGATCCCCATGTGTACTGCATGGCATCGGAAAACAGCTGTCGGTGCGTTACAGAGCAGAGTACCCGGGTAGTGTTGCGCGATGACGTTTGCCGCGACATTGCGCGTTGGGGCGAGCCATATAATCCATACAAACAGCCAGCGCAGCCGCCTCAGGGTGGTCCGGTTCCATATGGGGCAGGGGACGCGCAGCCGACGCATTTGTCGCAGGCAGGTGCACCATCGTCGGTGGTTGGCTATTCGTCTGGCAGTCGTGGAGATGTGTTCCCGAAAAACCCGGCGCGAACTATCGGAGGCTACACACCGCCCACGAGCACGCTTTGAATCAACATGGTTCGTTCGGGACGTCTTTCCAACCGCCTTCGATGCGCTCTAACCGCTTTCCTTGCATGCAGCGCTGACCTGGTCGAAGTGCTCGCCGCTCCATTTCAATACGGCGTTCTTCTGCTGCGCGCGCTTCGAAACCGAACGGGTCCGGATCATTCGCTGTGCGCAGGAACTCATCTACTGCAGCCTTACGGGCTTGATCTTCTTGTTCTGCGACAGCAGCGGCACCTATGCCAACTAGCGAGCACGTGGCTATTAGGCAGATCGACATGCCTACAAAAACTCCGATTGCGATTTTCCAAACGAGGCCGTTGCCGGAATCACTTTTCCGCTGCCGAGCTGGCTCACGGAATCGAATTTCGTCCATGTCGGGCTTGCTGAAAGTCGGTTTTTTTCGTTCCATGATTTACCCCTTGTAGCCTCCGTTTCGATTGTAGCTGGGGTGTAGGGGCAAGGCCCCTACGGATGCGCTCTTATCCTGCGCGGGTCCCGAAGTGGCGTTCCCTCCATTCGCCCAGGTCTACGACAACGACCTTTACCATCGACCGCTGACCGGCTTTTCGCGCAGCGTTCCTTTTACGTGTCGCGTCACGTAAATCAGAGGCATCGGCGCGCCAGAGAAGGCCGCGCAGCCGACGCTCTGGGATTCGTTCGCCGGACGGCGCGACCAGATCACGGCCAGCCAGTCGCCATCCAGCCCAAGGGCCGTGGAGCTCGACGTGGTTTTCGATGATGTGCCGGTGGTGCGCTGATGCACACGCGTTCGGGCATTGTTCTCCGGTCGGCCAGCAAGGCGGCCTGCGGTCGATGTTGTAGTTGTCACTCATGCCTCAATTTCCCCCTGATCCTTAGGAGGCCGGGATGGTAGGTGAGATGAGATCCAAAGCCAGATCCAGCGCAGGCGTTTCACTACGCCATTTCGCATAATGTATATTATGTAAAATAAGTTCTAGCAACGGCGCCGAACTAAAAGCGATTTACCTGTAGCTCTTGCCTTCGCCCAATGCCTTTCTTTGGCACCGAGTGCCATGACATCGTGCTGGATATGCAGCAGCGCGTAAGCTCCTTTGTTGCTAAGCCGTGTGATCCATGCAATTCCGTCTACATCCTTGAAATCTGGCGTGCTTAGTCCCCGGAAACGCTCCAGATTTGAAGCCGCAACCTCGGCAGTCTGTGCGTGGAGCGGCCCTTACCGGCTATTGCGAGCTCGACGGCAATTTAGTGACTCGTCACGTTTAAATGCCATCTGTTGGCTGTGCACCTCTGTGAGGCTGCTGCTCTGAGGGCCACCCTGGGCATCGCGTTATGGGGGCTCCGGGCCGCCACGCGGCATGAAATTCAGAGGCTTCATCCGCAAAGTTCTGCTGCGGACAATGAGTGCCCGATCCCCCTTATTCCCGACCCCTTATTAAAGTGACGAATCACCTTAATCTGGCGCACAAGCTAAGGAATCGAATGGATCTTGATCCAGGCAGGTTCGGCTCCGCCGACAATCTTCAATAGCGCCAATTAAAGTGATTCGTCACTTTAATTGGCCGAGAGATGACCCTGCCAGCCTCAGCTGATCGCGTCCAAGGCTTGCCGCAATGCGCAGACCATTTCGGCCTGGCTCTGCACCCAATTGCTCTCCAAACCCTTCAATGCCGGATTCCGGTAACGCATCGCTGATCGTTGTAGCGCCTTGGCTGATGCGTGCAATTGCAGGCAGCCCGATTGCCGCGCCACGTCCGCGATGTTTGCTGCGTTCAACCCTGCCCCGGCCATCAATTGCAGGCGATATCCGGCCTGTTTGACCAGCTTGGCAAGCCTTGCGCTGCCTTCGACGGCGCTGGTTTGGCCGCCCGAGCTGAGAATGCGTTTGATGCCCAGCTCAACTATCTGCTCGAGCGCTGCAGGTAGATCACGTGCGGCGTCGAATGCGCGATGGAAGGTAATGTCCAATGGCCCGGCAACACGTATCAGTTCACGACATAGCGCTACGTCGATCTGGCCATCTGCATCCAATGCACCAATCACCACACCGTCGCAGCCGAGCTGCCGGCAGTGGGCGATGTCGCGCAGCATGATCTCTGTTTCGATTGGTCCGTAATGAAAGTCGCCTGGGCGCGGGCGGATCAATACGTACAGCGGAATCTGCACCTTGTCGCGTGCGATGGCGATGCTGCCGGAGGACGGCGTGGTGCCGCCCTGCTCCAGGTTCTCGAATAGTTCAATGCGGTTGGCGCCACCTTGTTGCGCGGCCAGTGCCGACATCGCCGAATTGCAGGCGATTTCCAGCAGGTACGGCGAACTCATGCCTGCGTGCTCGTGTACACCGAGGCTGATTCAAGCAAGGCATCCTGTTTGTTGCTGTCGCATACCGCATACACGAAGCCGCGATGCAGCGCGTAGGCGCCCACTTCCCCACTGCGGTTCATTGCCAGGAAGCAGACCTGCAAGGTACGGCTGGCCTCGGGTCGTTTGCGAACCACGCGCTGGATGGCTTCGAGGCAGGCGTCGGCCGGTGAGCGGCCTTGCCGCATCAATTCAACCACCAGGAAAGACGCCGCATTGCGGATCATCTCTTCGCCCATGCCGGATGCGGTGGCGGCGCCCACTTCGTTGTCCACGTACAGGCCGGCGCCGATGATCGGGCTGTCACCGACGCGGCCATGCATCTTGAAGGCCATGCCGCTGGTGGTGCAGGCACCGGCCATATCGCCCTTGTTATCGATGGCGATCATGCCCAGCGTGTCGTGGTTGTCTTTGTCGCCGGGAATACCGCGGCGTTCGGCGTTGATCTGCGGTGCGTAGTGTTCGGTTTTGAGCCACTCGCGCCAGGCTTTTTCCGCTGCCGGCGTCAGCAGGTTCCGCCGTTCATGGCCTTGCTGTACCGCGAACTGCTGCGCGCCCTCGCCTACCAGCATCACGTGCGGGGTTTTCTCCATCACCGCGCGGGCCACGGTGATGGGATGCAGGATATCGACGATTGCCGCAACCGAGCCGCAGCGGCCATCACCAGACATGATGCTGGCATCCAGGCTCAGCACGCCGTCGCGGTCGGGATTGCCGCAATGGCCCACCGTGGAATTGCACAGCTCGCTCTCGGCCCAGCGTGCGCCGGCTTCCACCGCATCCAATGCACTGCCACCTGCGGCCAGCACCTTCCACGCGGCCTGGTTGGCGCCCACGCCGAAATCCCAGGTCGATACCACGCGCGCGCCGTTGGCCGCAGCGGGTGATGCGAGCACCCCGGGCGCCGTCGTGCCCAATGCGCCAAGCAAGGCGGAGGTCTGCAGGAACTGTCTGCGGGTCGTCATCGCTGGAATCTCCTCGTTTGCTTGGTTGCGCTCAGCGCGTTGCGCGTTTGTCCACGTGCCAGGCCAAGGCGCCCAGTACACCGAGTTCGCCGTGCTCAACGCGCCATACCGGAACATGCTTGAGTGCTGCGGACAGCCGGCCTTTGGCGAGGAAGCGCTGCTGGAAGCCACCTGCATGCAGCGGCCCGCTCAAATGCCCGGTGATGCCACCGGTCAGATAGACGGCACGCGCGCCAAAGGTAAGGGCCAGATCGCCGGCCAGGCTGCCCAGCCACGCGCAGAACACCTCCACGCTTTCCATCGCAAGTGCGTCGCTGCCATTGCGTGCGGCATCCACCAGTTCGGCGGGCGTATGCCACTGCGGGGTAGTGCCGCGCAGTTCGCAGAGGATGGTGTACAGCGTGATCAGGCCGGGGCCGGAAAGAACCCGTTCGTTGTCAATGTGCTCATAGCGCTGTGACAGCAGCTGCAGCACATCATGTTCCAACGCCGTGGAACCAGCCAACGCGGCATGCCCTGCCTCGCTGGGCAGGACGGACGGGCTACCGCCTGGCAGATAGACCGCCACACCCAAACCCGTACCTGGTCCCAACACCAATGCGGGCCCGGCAGCTCCCCGTTCCGGTTGGCCACAGATCAGGTGCAGCGAATCGGCTTCGGCATGCGCCATGGCCTGGGCCACGGCAACGAAGTCGTTGATGAACTCCAGCGACGGCAGACCCGAATCATTGCGGGTTGCGGCCAGCGATACCGGCCAGGCCAGATTGGTATTGAGCAGGTTGTCGCCATCCACGACACCAGCGATCGCCACCACCGCGTGCGCGATGGGCGGCGCATCGGTTTCGCGCGCCAGCCAATCGGCATAGTCACGCAGAATCGCGGCAAGGCTCGGGTGCTCGGCGCAGGCGTATTTGCGGAAACCATTCACGCTCAGGCTGCCGTCGGCCTGCTGCTGGGTCCACCCCAGGCGGGCATAGGTGCCGCCGACATCAGCGCCGATGATGGTGCTGGCGGGGAGCGAACCTGCGATTGCATCGATGCGGGCTGCGTCTGCCGACGCTGGAGTACTCATTTTTTTGCCCGCTTCTGCTGCATATCCAGGGAACGCTCAATTTGTGGTGGGCGCATGATGCGGGATCAACCGTGGCATTGAAAGCGGCTTCAAGTCAGGTGCCGCAGGACACGCCAGGTCCACCAGCCAAAGGCGGTCATCGACAACGAGCCGATCAGGTGCAGGCCAATGGTGAGCAGGCCCCAGCCCAACTGTTGACGCTGCAACAGGTACACAACTTCAGCCGAAAACGTCGAAAACGTGGTCAGGCCGCCCAGCAAACCGGTGACCACGAACAGCCGCCATTGCGGTGACAGCTCCGGCCGGGTGGCGAAAAACGCCAGGGCCAGGCCGATCACGTAGCCGCCGAGCAGATTGGCGGTCAAGGTGCCCAGCGGCACGGTGTTGTGCAGCGGGTTCAACCAAAGGCTCAGTCCGTAGCGCAACCAGGCGCCCAATGCCGCGCCTACGCCGATGGCCAGGAAGGAAAGCCACATGGCGGTCAAGCTCCTGGCCTGGGTTGGGCGGCAATGGTCATTTGCGTTGCGCGCGGGCCTGTTCGCGGGCGAGACGCAGGCGGTCAAGCTTGTCTTTCAGCTTGATCTCCAAACCGCGTTCCACCGGCTTGTAATAGACCTGCTCTCCCATGTCATCGGGAAACGCGGTCTGGTCCAGGGCGATGCCGCCTTCGACATCATGGTCGTACTGGTAGCCCTGGCCGTAACCCAGTGTCTTCATCAAGCGGGTGGGCGCGTTGCGCAGGTGCATCGGCACCGGCTGGGTGCCGTAGTTGGCAATGTCGGCACGGGCGGCGTGCAAGGACATGTAGGCGGCGTTGGATTTGGCCGTACTGGCCAGATAAACGACCAGATTGGACAGCGCGATATCGCCTTCCGGGGCACCGATGCGGTCATAGGCGTTCCAGACATTGATCGCCATTTCCAGCGCCCGCGGATCGGCCAGGCCGACGTCTTCCACCGCCATGATGGTCAACCGGCGCAGCAGATAGGACGGATCGCAGCCGCCATCGAGCATGCGGGCCAGCCAGTAGATGGCGCCGTCCGGGTTGGAGCTGCGCACCGACTTGTGCAGGGCTGAAATCTGGTCGTAGAACTGTTCACCGTTCTTGTCGAAACGGCGGGTGCGGTCGGCCAGCACCTGCAGCAGGGTTTCCGGGGTGATTTCACCGCCCTCCCCCGCTGCCAGTTCAGCGGCGATTTCCAGCAGGGTCAATGCGCGGCGCACGTCGCCATCGGCGGCACGGGCGATTTCCAGCAGCGATTCGGGCGAGACCGTAATTTCCTGCTCGCCCAGGCCACGCTCGGTGTCAGCCAGTGCGCGCTGCAATGCTTCCACCACATCTTCGGGCGATACCGATTCCAGCACATGCACGCGGCAGCGCGACAACAGCGCCGAATTCAGTTCGAAGGAGGGGTTCTCGGTGGTGGCGCCGACAAAGATGATCGTGCCGCGCTCAATGTGCGGCAGGAAGGCATCCTGCTGTGCCTTGTTGAAACGGTGCACCTCGTCGACGAACAACACGGTGCGTCTGCCGTCGGCGAAACGATGTGCTGCCTCGGCCAGCACCTGGCGCACGTCCGGCAGGCCGGACAGCACCGCGGATATCGCCTTGAACTCGGCGTCGGCGTACTGCGCCAGCAGCAAGGCCAGCGTGGTCTTGCCACAGCCCGGCGGGCCCCACAGGATCATCGAATGCACGCGCCCGGATTCAACCGCGCGGCGCAGCGCCGTGTTGGGCGCCAGCAGACGCTTCTGGCCGACCATCTCGTCCAGCGTGCGTGGGCGCATGCGCTCGGCGAGCGGGCGCATGCTGTCCCGGTCTGCTGTCAGCAGGTCGGCGGGAGCTTCATCAAGAAAGATATTTCGGGATCTGGCCACGTCTGCATTCTAACAGCGTGGCCCCCTGCCCTTGCCGCGAAAATCCGGCGGCTGGGTTCAGCGTTCGCCGACCACGTCGACGTCCTTGCCCGGCACGAAACGGAAGGTACCGGCAGCAAAACTGGGGTTCTTCTTCCAGCCGCTGAACGTGATGATGGTGCGCTGGCCAACGGCGTCCACCAGTTCCATCCGCGACAGCCCGCCGCCGGAGAAACCCAACGCCGCCACATCGAAGCTGGCCTGGGTATCGCGCTTGGGGGTGAGCGACAGCCACTGCATGCCATCGCGCGGCGCGGCTTCCTCGCTGATGTCGTACTGCTGCTCCAGCAGCGCCGGGTTGATCAGGGCGGTAAGCGGGTTGTTCTGCTCCTCGGTGCCCTGCGGGCTGACCCGAGCCTGCTCCAGGTCCGGCTCGTAGACCCACAGCTTGCTACCGTCCGCGATGATCAGCTGCGGATGCGGACGGGTGTATTCCCAGCGGAACTGGCGCGGCGCCGACAGCGCCACGCGGCCGCTGGAGGATTCCTTGACCCGGCCGCGCAAGTCCACCACCTGCTGCGCGAACTGGCCATCAAGGCCACGCAGGCCATTGGTGAAGGATTTCAGGTCATCGCGGGCGCCGGCATGGGCATCCGCGGCAAGGCCGGCGCAAGCCAAGGCAACAGCAAGAACGGAGTGGCGCAGAAATGCAGTCATGGCGGCTTGGGATAATGGTGTTGGTGGTGAGGCAGAGTCTGCCTCTTTCAAACTGAATGGGCGGCAATCAGTTACTGAATGCCGCCCCTCCGTTCAGTGCTTCGGCGGTGGCGGTGCCAGCACGGTGCGGTCGCCATTGTGTTCGGGCGCGGTGACCACGCCCGCCGCTTCCATCGCCTCGATCAGGCGCGCGGCGCGGTTGTAGCCGATCTTCAGGCGGCGCTGCACACCGGAGATGGAGGCGCGGCGGGTTTCGGTAACGATGCGCAGCGCCTCGTCGTACAGCGGATCGGATTCGTCGCCGGCACTGGCGCTGCTTTCCGGCAGGCCGTTGGCGCCGACCACCACGCCGTCGCCCATGGTCTGCACTTCGTCCAGCACGCCCTCGATGTAATCGGTGGGGCCGCTGGCCTTCAGGTGTTCAACCACGCGGTGCACTTCTTCATCAGAGACGAAGGCGCCATGCACGCGGTCCGGCATTGCCGTGCCGGGTGGCAGGTACAGCATGTCGCCGTTGCCAAGCAGCGCCTCGGCGCCGGACTGGTCCAGGATGGTGCGCGAGTCGATCTTGGAACTCACCTGGAAGGCGATACGGGTCGGGATGTTGGCCTTGATCAGTCCGGTGATCACGTCCACCGACGGCCGCTGCGTGGCCAGGATCAGATGGATGCCGGCCGCACGCGCCTTCTGCGCCAGGCGCGCGATCAGCTCTTCGACCTTCTTGCCGACGATCATCATCATGTCGGCGAATTCGTCGATGAAGATGACGATGAACGGCAGCGGTTCCAGCGGACGCGGCGCCTCGCCCATCTCCGGGTTGGGCTTGAACAGCGGGTCCATCAGCGGCTGGCCGGCGTCGATGGCGTCCTTCACCTTCTTGTTGAAGCCGGCCAGGTTGCGCACGCCCACGGCGCTCATCAGCTTGTAGCGGCGCTCCATTTCGGCCACGCACCACCGCAGGCCGTTGCCGGCCTCCTTCATATCGGTAACCACCGGCGCCAGCAGATGCGGGATGCCCTGATAGACGCTGAGCTCCAGCATCTTCGGGTCGATCATCAGCATGCGCAGGTCTTTCGGGCTGGCCTTGTACAGCAGGCTCAGCACCATCGCGTTGACCGCCACGGACTTGCCCGAGCCGGTGGTACCGGCCACCAGCAGGTGTGGCATGCGCGCCAGATCGGCCACGGTCGGGCGGCCGGCAATGTCCTTGCCCAGCGCCAGGGTCAGCGGGCTGGCCGACTTGTCGTATTCCTTGGAGCGCAACAGCTCGGAAAGGAAGATCATTTCGCGGGTGACGTTGGGGATTTCCAGGCCGATCACCGACTTGCCCGGAATCACATCGACCACGCGCACCGATTTGACCGAAAGCCCGCGCGCGATGTCCTTGTCCAGCGAGCTGATCTGGCTGACCTTGATACCCGGCGCCGGCTCGATTTCGAATCGGGTGATCACCGGGCCCGGATACGCCCCCACCACCTGCGCATCGATGCGGAAATCCTTGAGCTTGAACTCGATCTGCCGCGACAGGGTTTCCAGGGTCTGTTCGTCATAGCCCTTGGGCTGCGGCTTGGGATCGTCCAGCAGCGCCAGCGGCGGGATGTCCGAGCCGTCGCCATTGACGCCCTGGAACATCGGGATCTGGGTCTCGCGCTTAGCGCGGTCGCTCTTCTCGATCACCGGTGCCGGGCGTGGCTCGATCTTCACCGGCTCGCGCTTGGCGCGCACCTCGGCGTCCACCTTGCGCACTTCCTCGCGCTCCTCGCGCAGCACGCGGGTCTGCTGCCACTCGCTGGCCTGTTCTTTCTTCTTGTTGAGCACCGGCCCCAGGGCCAGTACCCACTTGCCGATCTTCTCCATCACCGCAAACCACGACAGGCCGGTGGCCAGCGTGATCGAGGTGAGCAGCAGCACCAGCAGGAACAGGTTGCTGCCGACTGGCCCGAAACCGGTCTGCAGCGATTTGCCCACCAGCACGCCCAGGCCGCCGCCCGCGCGGGCCACGTCGCCCGGCGGCAGGCGCAGGTACAGGAAACCGGTGGCACCAATCAGGAAGCCGACAATGCCCACCAGGCGCAACGCCGGGCCCAGATCATCCTGGCCACGCTCGTCGTTCTTCTTCAGGCCGAACATGGCGATCCAGGCCACCGCGGCAAGCATCACCGGAATCAAATAGGCCACATAGCCGAACAACTGGCGCAGCACATCGGCAATCCATGCGCCGACCTTGCCGCCCATGTTGTGCACGGGCGCAATCACCGAGCCCGACTGTGACCAGCCCGGATCGGTGGGGGAATAGGTGAACAGACTGGCCAGCAGGTACAGCAAGGCCGGCGCGATCGCGATCAACGCCAGGTCACGCCATAACTTCTGTCGACGCGGATTGTCTGCTGCAGCCGCCTGCTTGCGCGCGTCAGCGGCAGCCTTGGGGCTCTTGTCGCGTTCCGGGACCTGTTTCGCCACCTTTGACCAGACCTTAAAAATGCACGGTTAGTGATTGATATTAAACGACAGATCGCCCGGTTTCATCCGCTTGTAGCGCATTGCGGTACTGCTGAGAGACAGAAAGCGTCAAAAACCGCCCGATCATGACGGCGGCGATGCAGGAAACAGCGAAGGTGTATCCAACGGGCCGCGCAGTTCCATTCACGTGCCTTGATTCACAGGGGTCAGACCGCCACTCTATTGGCTTGCCCGGACAGTTGCGGAATGCCGCGTTCGGGCCACCAATCCTGACTTTCGCGAGTATACATGAGCACTTCCAGCCTCCCGACCAAGCACACCCGCCTGTTGATCCTCGGCTCTGGCCCCGCCGGCTGGACCTCTGCGGTCTATGGCGCGCGCGCCAACCTGAAGCCGCTGGTGGTGACCGGCCTGCAGCAGGGCGGCCAGCTGATGACCACTACCGAAGTCGACAACTGGCCGGGCGATGCCCACGGCCTGATGGGTCCGGACCTGATGGCGCGGATGCAGGCCCATGCCGAGCGCTTCGATACCGAGGTGGTATTCGACCACATCCATACCGCCGATCTGTCCAAGCGCCCGTTCACCCTGACCGGTGACAGTACCCAGTACACCGCCGATGCGCTGATCATCGCCACCGGCGCCACCGCCAAGTACCTGGGCATTCCGTCCGAGGAAGCCTTCAAGGGCCGCGGCGTGTCGGCCTGCGCCACCTGCGACGGCTTCTTCTACAAGGACCAGGACGTGGTCGTGGTCGGCGGCGGCAACACCGCGGTCGAAGAAGCGCTGTACCTGTCCAACATCGCCCGCAAGGTCTACCTGGTCCACCGCCGCGACACGTTGAAGGCAGAAAAGATCATGCAGGACAAGCTGTTCGCCAAGGTTGCTGCCGGCAAGATCGAGACCGTGTGGCACCACCAGGTGGACGAAGTGCTGGGCAATGACGCTGGTGTCACCGGCGTGCGCGTGAAGTCCACGCTGGACGGCAGCACCCGCGATATCGAAGCCCATGGCTTCTTCGTCGCCATCGGCCACCAGCCCAACACCGAGCTGTTCACCGGCCAGCTGGCCATGAACAACGGCTACCTGGAAATCCGCTCCGGCCTGGGCGGCAACGCCACCATGACCTCGGTCGAAGGCGTATTCGCCGCCGGCGACGTGGCCGACCAGCACTACCGCCAAGCCATCACCTCGGCCGGCTTCGGCTGCATGGCCGCACTGGACGCCGAACGCTTCCTGGACGAAAAGGGCGCCTGAGCGCCTGCTGGTGAACTGACAAGGATTGTTGAATGTATCGCCTGGTCTTGATCGCAGCTTCCATGGCGGCTGCAAATGCAGCAGCGGCGGCGAAAGCAGTTCCGCCGCCGCTGGCTCCTTCAGAGATGAATCCCATGGTTCGCAACCTATGCCTGTCGCAGGACATGGTTGCGGAGCTGGTGAAGCAGGATCCTGCCCTTGCTTATCTCGGCGGCAGCAAGCGCTCGCTGGCAACGATGCAACTTGTCCTGCAGTCGGCAGACCCGAATGTGCGCAAGGGACTCGACGAAATGCTGGCATCCGCCATGGGCGGTAATGTCAAAACCAGGGAGATGCTTTCCCCTGCCCTCGCCGGCTGCCTCGTTGCCGGCGTACGAATGGCGCCGGAACGTCGGCAACTGGCGTTGACCTGGCTGCAGGAAGATTCGATGGCGGGAAAAACCACCGCCATCGAGCAGCTGATGACACTGGCGCTTCTGAAGGAAGTGGAAGGCGGAGGCAATGCCGCAGCCACTTATTTCCAGCAGTTGCCGGGCAAGACACTCGATACCATCTCTCCGGACAGCGTCGGCATTGGGCTTTTTGCCATGCAGGAGATTGCCGCCAACAACATCATCAACGCGGCGATCCAGTCGTATTACACGCGCTCGCCTCAGCCATTGGCCGGCGTCCCTCAGCCCGCCGTGACGTACCGCTTTTGCAACAACAGCGTGGCAGCGGCGGCTGGACAAGCACGCGGCGTCCATCGCGTCGCGGCGTTTGCAAACGCGCGTTTGCAGCAACTGCCGGAGCCTGTCTGGAATTGCGATATGACAGCAATCAAAGAGGAAGTGCGCACGATCAGTTGGGGGACTGACGTGCCCTCCAGCCCCGCGCCTAAATGAACGATGCCGGGCGGATACGTTAGGCTCCATTGATGACGCAACTCCGAGTCCTTTCCCATCTGCGAGACGTCGGTGCGCCTGCTTGGGATGGCCTGCACGGCGGCAGCAATCCCTTCATCAGCCATGCCTTTCTCAGTGGGCTGGAACAGCATGGCTGCCTGCGCCCGGAATGGGGCTGGCAAGCCCAGCACCTGAGCCTGTGGCGCAATGACGAACTTGTCGCTGCCGCACCCGGTTATCTGAAGCAGAACTCGCACGGCGAGTTCGTGTTCGACCACGCCTGGGCCAATGCCTACGCACGCCATGGGCTGGAGTACTTCCCGAAATGGCTGGGCGGTGTGCCCTACTCGCCGGTTACCGGGCCGCGCCTGCTGGCCCGCAGCGAGGCAGACCGCCAGGCGCTGCTGCAGGCCATCGTTGCGCATGTGCAGGACGAGGCGCTGTCCTCGGCACATATCAACTTCCATCTGGCCGAAGAGAGCCCGCTGTTCGGCGCGCAGTGGCTGCAGCGCGACGATGTGCAGTTCCAGTGGCAGCGCCGCCCTGAATGGAACGCTTTCGATGATTTCCTCGCCGCGATGGACCACAAGCGGCGCAAGAACATCCGTCAGGAACGTGCCAAGGTCGCACAGGCCGGCATTACTTTCGTGACGCGTCACGGTGATGAAACCAGTGACGACGAACTGCGGTCGATGCATGGCTTCTACCTGCAGACCTTCGCCGAATATGGCAATGCGCCTGCACTGACGCTTGCCTTCCTGCGCCACCTGGCGGCACAGATGCCGCGCCAGCTGGTGCTGTTCCTTGCCCTGCAGGACGGCGAACCCATCGCCGGCGCGCTGTGCCTGCGCGGCACCGATACGCTGTACGGCCGTTATTGGGGCGGTGCCACCCTGCCCGGCCTGCATTTTGAAACCTGTTACTACCAGGGCATCGATTACTGCCTGCGCGAGGGCCTGCAGCGCTTCGAACCCGGCGCGCAGGGCGAGCACAAACTGGCGCGTGGCTTCCTGCCGACCCGGGTGCAAAGCCATCATTGGCTTGCGCATCCCCAGTTCCGTGATGCGGCGCGCGACTGGTGCCGCCGCGAGCGCGAAGATCTTGCCCACTACGAGGCCGACCTGCTGCGCCATTCGCCGTTCAAACAGGAAGATCCAGCGCAATGAGCAATAAAGGCCCCTTCCTGCTGGATACCGCCAGCGATGCGCCCTTCCCTCCTGCGGAGCTGGCGCTGAGGGACCCGGAAGGTCTGCTTGCCATTGGCGGCGACCTGAGTCCTTTACGGCTGCTCAATGCGTATGCCAGCGGCATCTTTCCGTGGTTTTCGCAGGGTCAGCCGCTGCTGTGGTGGTCGCCGGACCCGCGCATGGTGTTCCGCACCGATCAGGTCCACCTGTCCTCGCGGTTCCGCCGCAGCCTGCGCAACAGCACCTGGACGATCCGCGCCGATACCGCCTTCGCCGAGGTCATGCAGGCCTGCGCGCAGGCGCCACGGCCCGGGCAGGATGGCACCTGGATCACCCCCGACATGCTTGCCGCCTACGTGCAGCTGCACCAGCTTGGCTATGCGCACTCGGTGGAAGTGTTTGACGACGAGGAACTGGTTGGCGGCATCTACGGCGTCGCCATCGGCCAGATGTTTTTCGGGGAAAGCATGTTCAGCGGCCGCAGCGGCGGTTCGAAGGTGGCGCTTGCGGCGCTGGCCGGCACCCTGGCGCGCTGGGGCTGGCCCTTGATGGATGCGCAGGTGGAGAACCCGCACCTGCTGCGGATGGGCGCTGAGCACCTGCCGCGCACGGAGTTTCTGGCCGCCGTTGCAGCACTGGTGCAAATGCCGGGCGATGCCAGCAGCTGGGCGCGCAGGTTTGGCGAACTTCCGGCCTCGGCGCTGGCCTGAATGCCGGGGTTTAACGCAAACTTTGCATCCCGGCCCGCGAAAGCGTAAAATGCCCGCCCTTAGGCCTATTGGCCGTCCGCAGAACCGCACAGGACTACATGTCGAAAGACGACTCCATCGAGTTCGAGGGCACCGTCAGCGAGACGTTGCCGAACACCACTTTCCGCGTTCGTCTGGAAAATGGGCATGAAATCATCGCCCACATCTCCGGCCGCATGCGCAAGAACTACATCCGCATCCTGACCGGCGACCGCGTCAAGGTTGAGATGACGCCGTACGACCTGACCAAGGGCCGTATCACCTACCGCATGAAGTAATGCGGTAAGTAGAGCGTTGCAGGAAAGCCAGCCATCGTGCTGGCTTTTTCGCGTGCCTGCAGGTTTTTGTAGTGCCGAGCCATGCTCGGCAGAAGCCCGCCTGATTCTGTAGTGCCGAGCCATGCTCGGCAGGGGCTTTCCCGGTAATGCCTCTTGCCGATCATGGCTCGGCACTACATGGGCCTCTGCCCTGCCGAACGAGCCACGCAAAAACAAACCCCGCACCTTTCGATGCGGGATTTGTGTGTACGGACAACGGGCCAGCTTAGCGGCTTACGCCGCTCCTACCGCCCGCAGGCTCCGGCCTTACACCGTTGCCGGCAACAGGTGCTCCGGCTCGGACTCGGTGTCCACGATCAACTCGCCATCGCGGACGTCGATGCTGACCTTGCCACCGTTGGCCAGCTTGCCGAACAGCAGCTCGTCGGCCAGCGGGCGCTTCACCTTGTCCTGGATCACCCGATGCATCGGGCGTGCGCCCATGTCCGCGTCGAAACCATGTTGTGCCAGCCATTCGCGGGCGGCCGGGGTGGCCGACAACGAAACGTGCTTGTCCTGCAGCAGCATCTCCAGCTCGATCAGGAACTTGTCCACCACCCGCAGGATGTGGCTGAAGCCCAGCGGCTGGAACTGCACCACCGCATCCAGGCGGTTGCGGAACTCAGGGGTGAAGCTCTTGCGGATTACCTCCATCGCGTCGGTGGCATGGTTCTGCTTGGTGAAACCAATCGAGCGACGTGCAGCTTGGGTGGCACCGGCATTGGTGGTCATCACCAGGATCACGTTCTTGAAGTTGGCCTCACGGCCGTTGGTGTCGGTGAGCACGCCGCGGTCCATCACCTGCAACAGGATGTTGAAGATGTCCGGATGCGCCTTCTCCACCTCGTCCAACAGCAGCACGCAATGCGGCGTCTTGACGATTTTCTCGGTCAGCAGGCCGCCCTGGTCGAAGCCGACATAGCCCGGAGGGGCACCAATCAGGCGGCTGATCGAATGCGGCTCCATGTACTCGGACATGTCGAAGCGCACCAGCTCGATACCCAGCTGCAACGCCAGCTGACGGGTCACCTCGGTCTTGCCCACGCCGGTGGGGCCGGCGAACAGGAAGTTGCCGATCGGCTTGTCCGGGCTGGCCAGACCGGAGCGCGACAGCTTGATCGCCGAGGTCAGCGACTCAATGCCCTGGTCCTGGCCGAAGATCACCATCTTCAGATTGCGCTCCAGGTGCTGCAGCACATCCTTGTCACTGGCAGTGACCTGCTTGGCCGGGATGCGCGCCATTTTGGCAATGATGGTTTCGATTTCCTCGATGTCGATGCGCTCCTTGCGCTGCCCTTCCGGCAACAGCCGCTGGCGTGCGCCGGCCTCGTCGATGACATCGATGGCCTTGTCCGGCAACAGCCGGTCGGCGATGTGCTTGACCGACAGGTCCACCGCTGCCTGCAAGGCATCGTCGGCATACGTCACGCTGTGGTGTGCTTCGTACTTCGGCCGCAGGCCCTTGAGAATCTCGTAGGCCTCGCCAACGGTCGGCTCGACGATGTCGATTTTCTGGAAGCGCCGCGCCAGCGCACGGTCCTTCTCGAAAATGCCACGGTATTCCTGGAAGGTGGTCGAGCCGATGCAGCGTAGCTCGCCCGAGGCCAGTGCCGGCTTGATCAGGTTGGACGCATCCATGGTGCCACCGGAAGCCGAACCGGCACCGATGATGGTGTGGATCTCGTCGATGAACAGCACCGAGTTGGGGATCTTCTTCAGTGCAGTGATCACGCCCTTGAGGCGCTTCTCGAAGTCGCCACGGTACTTGGTGCCCGCTACCAGCGCGCCGAGATCCAACGAGTAGATCACCGCATCGGCCAGCACGTCCGGCACCTCGCCGTCGACGATGCGCTTGGCCAGGCCTTCGGCGATGGCGGTCTTGCCCACGCCGGCCTCACCCACGTATAGCGGGTTGTTCTTGCGGCGGCGGCACAGCACCTGGATGGTGCGTTCGATCTCATCGCGACGGCCGACCAGCGGATCGATCCGCCCGGCTTTGGCCAGCTCGTTGAGATTGCTGGCGAACTCGTTGAGCGAGTCGCCCTTGCCTTCGCCATCAGCGCCTTCAACCCGGCCCTCGCCTTCCAGCGGGGAGGACATTTCCGGGTCGTCGCCACTCTTGCCCACGCCGTGGGACAGGTAATTGACCACGTCCAGCCGGGTCACATCCTGCTGATTGAGGTAATAAACCGCGTGCGATTCTTTTTCGCCGAAGATCGCCACCAGCACATTGGCACCGGTAACCTCCTTCTTGCCCGAGGACTGCACGTGGTACACGGCCCGCTGCAGTACGCGCTGGAAACCCAGCGTAGGCTGCGTGTCGCGGCCGTCGTCTTCGGCCAACAGCGAGACCGAGGCGTTGATCGCCTTTTCCAGCTCCCTTCCCAGGCGCTCTAGATCCGCGCCACATGCTTTCAGCACAGCCTGTGCCGATGCGTTTTCCAACAGGGCCAGCAAGAGATGTTCAACCGTCATGTATTCGTGACGGGCTTCCCGGGCGCGCTTGTAGCACTGACCAATGGTCTGCTCGAGGTCTTTACTGAACATAAGGCACTCCGGTTGCGGTTGGAGACAATATGCGGCCTGGGATCGCTTTTTCCAGCACCCTAACTACGATGATGTAGACGCTACGTCAGTAATGACGATAAAACAGCGCTCACCGTGAATTCTGCATTCAGTTTCAAGGCCCGAACAGGCCGATCAGCCGTTACGCAGGCAACTTACAGGACAAATCGTTCCATCTGCGCTGACCCCAAACAGCGCCCGCACAGCGGCTTTGCCGCCGCTGCGGCGCGTGCACTCAGTCTGGTCGATCAGGCAGCCGGACAGCCCCCCCCTACCGGGCACCTGTGACGGGCTCAGGCGCGTTCCATCGTGCACAGCAACGGATGCTGGTTCATGCGCGAGAACTCGTTGACCTGCGCGACCTTGGTTTCGGCCACCTCGCGGGTATAGACACCGCAGATGCCACGGCCGCGGGTATGGACATGCAGCATCACCTGGGTGGCCTTGTCCATGTCCATCGAAAAAAAGCTCTGCAGGACCGTCACCACGAAATCCATCGGGGTGTAGTCGTCGTTGAGCAGCATCACTTGGTACTGCGGCGGGGGCGCCACCTCGGGCTTGCCGGGGGCGACCAGCAGGCCATGGTCGCTATCGTGTTGGGTCTTCTGGGACATTGCCCAATTATAGCCGGTCTGTGTGGCAGCCTCTGGGCATTGGACGCAGCCCCCCCTGCCCCCGCACAATTTGCTGGCTAACCCTCCTTTACCTGACCAAATCCTTACAACTGGGGAAAACATGAAGAAGTCTGTAATCAGCATCGCTCTGCTGGCCCTGGCCACCGCTACCGCAGGCACCGCGTTCGCCGGCGAGGCGGATCCGGCCGTCGGCCGCGTACTGGACACCCTCAAGTACAAGTACGAGGTGGACAGCGATGGCGACTACCAGCTGGTCTTTGAAATGGAAGACGACCGTACCCAGCTGGTGTTCGTGCGCTCCAACGTGGAAACCTATGGCAGCCACAAGGTCCGCGAGATCTGGTCGCCGGGCTACAAGTCCAGCAGCCCGCAGTTCCCGGCACTGGTGGCCAACCGCCTGCTGGAGGATTCCAACGATTCCAAGCTCGGCGGCTGGGTGAAGCAGGGCGACGTGGCGATGTTCGTGGTCAAGGTGGACGCCAATGCCAGTTCCGAGATCATCTCCGATGCCATCGACGCGGCCGCCAAGAGCGCCGATGCGATCGAGCTGGAAATGACGTCGAAGGACGAGTACTGAGCGTGAATGCTTTGCAGTCCCAGCGATGGGCGCCACATGTGACCGTGGCCACCGTGGTCTCCCGCGCAGGGCAGCTGCTGCTGGTGGAAGAAGAAAAAGGCGGCCGACGGGTGTTGAACCAGCCGGCCGGTCATCTTGAGCCGGGCGAGAGCCTGCTCGAGGCGGCGGTGCGCGAAACCCGCGAGGAAACCGGCTGGGACGTTCAGCTCACCGGTTTCATCGGCAGTTACCAGTGGACGGCGGCCGATGGCACGCCGTTCCTGCGCTTCGCCTTCGCCGCCGAACCGCTGCAGCACCATCCCGAACAAGCGCTCGATGTGGGTATCGTGCAGGCGCTGTGGATGAGCCCGGTGGCGTTGCAGGCCGACATGGCGCGACTGCGCAGCCCCTTGGTCTGGCAGACGATCTCCGATTGGCTGGCCGGGCAGCGTTACCCGCTTTCGATCGTGCGACAGGTGGCACCGTGAGCAATCCGAATATCGTGGTGGGCGTGTCCGGCGGGGTCGACTCGTCGGTGGCCGCGCTCACCCTGGTCCAGCAAGGCCTGGATGTCGCCGGCCTGTTCATGCAGAACTGGGCCGATGATGGCAGCGGCCATTGCCGCGCCGAGGATGACCGGCGCGATGCGGTGGCAGTCTGCGGGAGGCTGGATATCCCCTTCCACTTCCGCGATTTCTCGACGGAATACTGGCAGGGCGTGTTCGAGCACTTCCTGGCCGAATACGCCGCCGGCCGCACGCCCAACCCGGACGTGCTGTGCAACCGCGAGGTCAAGTTCAAGCACTTCCTGGATGCCGCCCGCGAGCTGGGCGCCGAACGCATCGCTACCGGCCACTACGCCCAGGTGGACCAGTCCGCCGGCCGCTGGCGGCTGCTGCGTGGCGCCGACCGCGGCAAGGACCAGAGCTATTTCCTGCATCAGCTCGGGCAGGCCCAACTGGCGGCTACCTTGTTCCCGATCGGCCACATGGAGAAAAGCGAGCTGCGCCGCATTGCCCGCGACGCCGGCCTGCCGACCCATGCAAAGAAGGATTCCACCGGCATCTGTTTCATCGGCGAACGTGATTTCCGCGAGTTCCTGGGCCAGTACCTGCCGGCCCGGGAAGGCGAGATCCAGGACCCCGATGGCCAGGTCATCGCCCGTCACCCCGGCGTGTTCTATTTCACCCTGGGCCAGCGCGAAGGCCTGAACATCGGTGGCGTGCGCGGCCGCCCGGCGGCACCGTGGTTCGTGGTGGGCAAGGATGTGGCCCGCAACATCCTGTATGTCGACCAGGGCCACGACAGCCCCTGGCTGCAGTCACAGTGGCTGCGCAGCGAGACCATGCACTGGATTGCCGGCAGCCCGCCCGCACGCAGCTTCGCGTGCACCGCACAGACCCGCTACCGGCAGCCGGACGAGGCCTGCACGGTCACGGTGCGCGATGACGGTACGCTGGATGTGCACTTCGCGCGCCCGCAACGCGCCGTCACCCCGGGTCAATCGTTGGTGCTGTACGACGGTATGGAATGCCTGGGCGGCGCGGTGATCGCCGCAACCGATGCACCTTTGGAGCGCCGTCTGGCGGCTCCTGTTACCCCTTGAGAGATGACCATGACTTTTTCTATCGATGACCGCGTACTTGCCTTGGCCGGCATTGCCCAGGCCTTGCAGCAGGTGCGCCGCATCGCCGAAACCGGCCATTCGGAAAGCGCCATCGTGCGCACCGCGATGGACAGCGTGCTGCGTATCGACGCCAGCTCGCCGGCGGCCGTGTACGGCAGCGCCACCCAGCTCGAACCGGGCCTGCGCCTGCTGCGTGATTACTTCCGCAACCAGGGCAAAGATGCGTTGCTGCCACGGCTGGCGTTGTCGGTGATGCAGCTGGAACGCCGTTTCGTGCGGGAAGGCGCCACCATCGACAAGGTAGAGGCCGGGATCCAGCGTGCTGCCAGCATTGCCCAGGAACGCGGCGACAGCAGCCATCCGGACGTACTGAGTGCGATGGGTGCGCTGTACGCCGACACCATCAGCCAGCTCAAGCCGCGCATCATGGTGCAAGGCAACCCGCATTACCTGGGCCAGGCGATGGTGGTGTCCGAGATCCGCGCGTTGCTGCTGGCGGCGGTGCGCTCGGCCGTGCTCTGGCGCCAGCTGGGCGGTGCCTACTGGGATTTCCTGTTCTCGCGCAAAGCCATGCTCGAAGCCATCGAGCGGCGCCTGCGCTGACCCATGCAGGCCCGCCGCCACGGCGGCGGCGGGCCTGCATCGCAAAACCTCCGGGGATTCACCGCAGCGGGCTAAAGACCCCACGGCTACTGCCGATACTGCATTCGTGACTCTCCCGAGAACGTCCATGTATTCACGTATAGCAATCCGTTTGGCAGCCCCGTTGGTCCTCACCCTTCTGGTCGTGGTCGCTGCTGCCCTGTCCTGGCCTTCGGCAGCGCTGTGGGCGATTTTGACCACCATGGTGCTGAGCTGGCTGGTGTTCGCCTGGTGGAGCGTGCATACGCAAGCCCAGCGCTCGCCCGAGCACGCCAAGGTGTTGAAGGAGCAGGATCAGCTGCTCAATGAGCTGCGCAGCTTCGTCAGCAACGAGATCGACGGCTCGCGCAGCGAGATCGAACGTGCCCGCGAGCTCATCCGGCAGGCCGTCGGCGGGCTGGGCAGCAGCTTCGACGCGATGAGCCGCAAATCGCGCCAGCAGAGCCAGGCACTGGCCCGCATTGTCGACCGTGCCGGCGATGAAGGCGGCAGCGGCGTCGATGTGGCGCGTTTCGCCCAGAACGCCAGTCACCAGATGGAACAATTGGTCGAGGCGCTGGAACAGGTCAGCGGCCAGAGCAGCAACACCGTGCAGCACATCGACCAGATGGCGCAGCACCTGGACGGCATTTTTGCCCTGCTCGAAGACGTCAAGTCCATTGCCGACCAGACCAACCTGCTGGCCTTGAATGCCGCCATTGAAGCCGCGCGCGCCGGTGAAGCCGGGCGTGGCTTTGCGGTTGTGGCCGACGAGGTGCGCAACCTTTCCGAGCGCTCAACCACCTTCAACGAGCAGATCCGCAAGCTGGCCCACAGCTCCAAGGACGCCATTGCCAAGGTGCGCGAAACCGTCACCCACATGGCCTCGCGCGATATGGACCGGTCGCGTGAAGCACGTACCGAAGCCGCCTCGATGCTGGACAGCGTGGCAGCCATCAACGCCTCGCTCGGTGACGGCATGCGCGAGATCTCCGAATGCGGCCGTGCCATCGACGGCAGCGTGGCCGAGGCCGTGCGCGCCCTGCAGTTCGAAGACATCGCCACCCAGGCCCTGGGCGGGGTGCACACCCATCTTGACCGCCTGGGTGCGATCAACCGCGAAGCGGTCGCCCTACAGGAACTGCTGCATCGCAATGGCGGCGTGTTCGACGGCGAGATGATCACCGCCCTGCATTGCACCGGCAGCCGCCTGCGCGAAATGCGGGTTGAGTGGGAGCGTCCGCCGCACAAGCCGGTGTCGCAGCAGAGCATGGGTGCAGGCACGGTGGAACTGTTCTGATTCCAGCCCGCATCCGGCCCGTACCCCAGCCCCGGCCTTTGGCCGGGGCTTTGCCGTTGCTCTTGCCGCACTGAACCATGCCCACCCTGCCCCGCCCCAGCACGCTCCCTACGACGACGTCATCGGCGAAGCCGAGCAGCACCGAGGCGCGGCCCGCATTGCCGGCGAACGTCGCATTGAATCGTCGCCAACAATTTGCCCAGCTTGAGCACTGCGCGCAGCAGGAACTGGCACTGCTGCGTGCGACGCGCGAGCAGCAAGCGCACTTGCAAACCCGCAGCAGCGACAGCAACGAATGGCTGAGCAGCAGCGTGGACTGGGACCTGTCGGTTCCGTAAAGCCTCCGGGCATACGCGCCGCCGCCCGCTCCGCGCTTCGAGCATCCAACCCTACCGAAGCCGCAGCCAGGACAGCAACGTAGCCCGGGTAAGCGCAGCGCACCCGGGGCTTCAGGCAGACACTTGCGAGACCAGCAGCGCCGCGCTTCCCGGGTGCGCTGTGGGCATCACCGGCGCCGGAAGAAGTTCCCGGGTGCGCTGCGCTTACCCGGGCTACGTTGTTGCGCCGCCCCCGTTTCTGCGCGCCACGCCGCGGCAGGCTGCACGAGGCGGAACGTCACGGGCACGCATCGTTCGACGCGCCCGCCAGCTGACATCCACGCATACACAAAAGCCCGGCTACCTGTTGTGTAGCCGGGCTTGATGATGTTGGCGGAGCTCAGTGGGTTGCGCTGATGGCGTTGATCGCCGTGACAGGCGGCATATCCAACAGTTCGACCGGGCCGCTGCGCAGCCATTGCACCATCTCGCGAGGCCGCAGCGGCCGTGAGTACAGGTAGCCCTGCAGCTCGTCACAGCCCTGCTGTTTGAGCATGGCCGCCTCGGCAAGTGTCTCGACACCCTCGGCCACCACGCGCATGCCCAGGGCATGGCCAAGGTGCACGATGGCCTGGGTGACTTCGGCGGTACCGGCATCGTGCAGCATTCCCTGCACGAAGCTGCGGTCGATCTTCAGCCGCTGCACAGGGAAACGATTGAGGTAATGCAGGTTGGAAAAACCGGTACCGAAGTCATCCACGGCCAGCGGGATGCCGTGCTGCTCGAACACGTCAAAGCACTGCCGCAGCGCGTCCGTGTCGCGGATCAACGCCGATTCGGTCAGTTCCAGTTCCAGCCGCTGTGCAGGCCAGCCAGATTGTTGGCAGATGCTGACAACACGTTCGGCAAAACCGCGGTCGCGCAGCTGCAGCGCGGACACGTTCACTGCCACCCGATCAAACTGCAGGCCGGCCTGTTGCCAGACCACTGCCTGGCGGCAGACCTCGCGCAGCACCCAGTCACCGATATGGATGATCTCGCCACATTTCTCGGCGATGGGGATGAATTCGGCAGGGTTGCACACGCCGATCCGGCCGCTGTTCCAACGCAGCAAGGCCTCGATTGACGGAACCGGGTCGCCGTTGGCATGCACCAGTGGCTGGTAGACCAGACTGAACTCGTCGCGCTCGACCGCGCCATGCAGCGCATGCTCGATCTCGACCCGGCGCTGTGTGCGCGCCAGCGCATCCTGGCTGTAATACTGGTAAGTATTGCGCCCCGCTTCCTTGGCTGCGTGCATTGCCGCATCCGCGGCGCGCAGCAGGCTGTCGAAGTCGTTGCGGCCCTCGTCCAGCAGGGCGATGCCGACGCTGGCACCGACCTTCAAGGTTGCATCCTCGCGGTACAGCGGCTCGGCCAACGATGCGATCAGCTTGCGCGCCACATGCCCTGCGTCCTCCGGTTCCACCAGATTACGCAGGATCACGATGAACTCATCGCCATTGAAACGGGCGAACAGATCGGCATTACGCAGGTTCTGGTGCAGGCGTGCTGCCGCCGCTTTCAACAGCATGTCGCCGGTGGCGTGGCCAAACGTGTCATTGATGGTTTTGAAGCCGTCCAGGTCAATGAACAGCATCGCCAGCACCGCGCCGCGTTCGCGGGCTTCGATGATGGCCTCCGCACCCTGCTCGCGCAGCAGCATGCGGTTGGGTAGGCCGGTCAGCAGATCGTAGTGGGCCAGCAGTTCCAGCCGCTCGTCGGCCTCGCGCTCGCGGGTGATGTCGCGGAACAGCACCACATAACGTTCTGGCAGGCCTTCACGTTGATCCAGCTCGATCAATACCTGCACCCAGACGCGCTGCCCCGAGGGACGGTAGAAACATAGGTCCAATTGTTCCGGCAGGCCACCTGTGGCGATGCGCAGCAGCGCAGCCTCGAAGAGGTCACGCGAATCCGGGGTGTACAGGTCCAGCGCCTGGTCAAGCGTGACCGGCGCCTTGCGCAACCCGTGGATGCGATAGCACTCCTCGGTCCACTGCATCGCCCGCGTGTCCACTTCGATCTCGCAGCCGCCAATGCGGCCCAGCGCCGAGACCCGGTTGAGCAGCTCGGTGCGCCAGCGGATCAAGGCATCGGTGCGGCGCTGGTTGCTGATGTTCTGCACCTGGCCCAGCACCCGCTGCAACACGCCCGCGCTGTCGTAATCGAGTTCCACCCAGATGCGCAGCTGCTGCTGGGTTACCGGGTCGCGGCCCCAGGTCAGGTCGAAACTGCCACCGGCGGCATCATCGAGCAGGCGCCGCCAGCTGCCGAACAGGTGCCGGCGCGCGTCATTGGTTAGCGTGCGCAGCCATTGGCGGCCAGTGGGCAGGCTGACATCGCCCCAGCCGATGGATGCGGCAAATTCTTCGGACCACTGCACACGACCGCGCTGTGGCTCCCACACCCAACTGCCCATGCCTGCCACGCGCTGTGCCCGCTGCAACAAGGCCTGTTGCGAGCGCAACTCGTCTTCCAGCGCTTTCTGCTGCTGGATGTCGGTATAAGTGCCCACCATGCGCAGGGGCTGGCCGTCGCCGGCGCGGGCGATGACCTGGCCACGATCGAGTACCCAGTGCCAGCTGCCGTCAGCTTGACGCAGGCGGAACTGGCAGGCGAACGGGACCTGTGGATCGTGCAGGTGGGTGGCGATGGCCTGGCGCAACTGCAGCTGGTCTTCCGGATGGACCTCATCCAGCAGCCCCATACCCGCAGGTACGGGCGAGCTGGCATGGATTGGGGTGGTGCGCACGATCGCATCGCTGACGATGTCCCAATCCCACAGACTGTGGCCCGCCGATTCCATTGCGATGGCCCAGCGCGCATTGCGCGCCTCGGTATCGCTGGCCACGGAGTACAGATAGCCCAACGGCTCGGTCGACGGCGATTGCACCGCGCTCAGCCAACCTTCCAGCCGGCGCCCTTCACCGGGCAGCGGGCATGCCACCGCATCCTGGTGGGTGAGCTGCTGGCGTGCGCAGGCCAACTGCTGGCAATAACGTGACAGGCGTTCGGGCAGGCCCAGATTACGGGCCATGGCATTGGCAGCCAAAGGCTGCCCATCCGTGTCCAGCAGCACGACAGCTGCGTTCAACGGGTGACGAAGCAGGCTAGCAATGACGCCGCGATCCACGCGATCTATCTCCATGCCCGACAAACCGGGGACTCATTCGATAACGGCACCGCGTCGGCAGAATTGAGCACTTCGTCGCGCGCTTTGTGCACAAGCCGCTAAGATGGCGTCGACGCTCGTCCCAAATCCTCAGTCAATCATGCAAGCCGATCCGGCCCCCGCTGCTTCCGCGCCCGTGCCTGCACCGCTCCCGCCGCGCCGTGCCGGCCTGTTCTGGCTGCTTGGTCTGGCCATGCTGCTGGCACTGGCCACGGTGGGTGTGCTGTTGGGCGGCGCCGTTTCCGTCGAACGGCAATCGCAAACAGTGATCTTCATCACGCTCGCACTTTGTCTGGCATTGGCGATGCTGGGCTGGCGGTTGTGGTCGATGAACGCGTGGCATGGCGTGGCCCATGGGATGCCGCGCGAATTTGAACAGCTTGCGGCCGTTTTGCCCGATGGCGTGATGGTGGCCGACGGCAACACGGTTCTTTATGCCAACCCCGCTGCCAGCAGCATCCTGGGCATAGGCGATGGTCACACCGACACTGCCGCACAGCTGCTGACAAATCTGAGCGCCCACACGCCCCCCGCGAACAACGGCGAGTTGCCCGTGCAACTGTGCCGGACCGGCGGCGAGCCGTTCCATGCCGTGGTCATCACCCAGCAGCTCCACCACGCAGGCCGCGCCTGCCAGCTGTTCGTGATCCGCGACCTCAGCGAGCTGGAGCATGGCCGCGCCGCACTGGCCGCCAGCAATGGCGAACTGCAGGCCATGGCCGGGCGCCTGTTCTCGTTGCAGGAAGACGAGCGCCGCTCGATTTCCCGTGACCTGCACGACGACATCGGCCAGGCCATCACCGCAATGAAGCTGGCCGCCTGCGCGGCCCGCGATGAAGACAACACGCCACGCCGGCAGGATGACATCGACCAGATCATCGAGCTGGCCGACACCACCGTGATCAAGCTGCGCAACCTGTCGATGCTGCTGCGTCCACCCCAGCTCGACGCTCTGGGCCTGGAAGCAGCGCTGCGCTGGCAGGCCGGCCTGCTGTTCCGTTCCACCGACGTGGAACTGCTGCTGGACGTGAGCGCCTTGCCGCGACGGCCCAGCAACGAAGTGGAACAGGCCTGTTTCCGTATTGCCCAGGAAAGCCTGACCAACGCGCTGCGGCACGCCTGTGCAAGCCAGGTATCGCTGTCGCTGCATGACAGCAGCCAGGGCGACCTGCACCTGCAGGTGGTGGACGATGGCGAAGGCTTTGATCCGGCCGGCCCGCGTGGGCTGGGCATGATCGTGATGCGCGAACGTGCACAGAGCGCCGGCGGCAGCCTGCATATTGAAACCGCACCGGGTGCAGGCACCCGGATCGATCTGCGCCTACCCTATGCGGTAAGCACACCGTGATGCCCCAAGGAACCCGCCCGATGTGGACTGCCAGCCCTGCCTCTGCCGGTGACCGCGCCGACGCGCGACCGGCCCGCCTCGGCGCCGGCAACCCGGAACTGGCTGTGCTGGTGGAAGCGGCCAACCGCAGTGGCACCTCGATGATGCTGCTGCACCTGGACATCGACCACTTCGCCTCGGTCAACGAGAACATGAGCGCCGAGGTCGGCGACCAGGCCCTGGTATTGATTGCCGAGCGCCTGCGCGGCTTCATCGGCGACCGTGGCAGGCTGTGGCGCCACGGCAGCGACGAGTTCCTGATAGCCGTACCGCGCACCAGCCAGACCCCGTCACCGGAAGATTTCGCCGAGCAGGTGCGCCAGCAGATCGAGCTGCCGCTGTCGGTACTGCCCTACACCCTGTTCCTGACCGCCAAGATCGGCGTGGGCCTGTGCCCTGAGCATTCCAATACCGCCACCGGCGTGCTGGATCTGGCGGAAGATGCGCTGCACCAGGCTGGCCGCGAAGGCGGCAACGCGGTGCATGTGCACGTGCTGCACAAGCCCAGCAGCGCGCACAGCGAAAGCATCATCTCGCGCCAACTGGTGGATGCCATCGACAACGGCGAGCTGCGCCTGCGCTACCAGCCGCTGGTCAGCGCCCGCGATGGCCATGTGATGGGCATGGAAGCGCTGCTGCGCTGGCAGTCCCCTACCCTCGGCATGTTGGTGCCCGAGCGCTTCATGCGCACCGCCGAGCGCCTGGGCATCATCGTGCAGATCGGCGCCTGGGTACTAGAAATGACCCTGCGCCAGGCCAAGGTGTGGCGTGACCAGGGCTTCGAAGACTTCAACGTTGCGGTCAATGTCTCGACCCTGCAGCTGCTGCGGCCGAACTTCTTCACCGAAGTGATGGCGCTGCTGCAGTCCATCGGCGTGCCGGCGCGCATGCTGACGCTGGAGATCAACGAAAGCGCGCTGACCAACAACGTCAACTTCGTGCATGAAACGCTGGCCAACCTGCGCAACGAAGGCATCAGCCTGTGCCTGGACAACTTCGGCACCGGCGACTCCAGCCTGAGCGCGCTGGTCCGCTACCCGGTGGACAAACTCAAGATCGATCGCAGCTTCATCAAGAGTGCGCCGGCCGCCAACCGTGAGGCGGCGATCAGCCGCGCCATCATCGCCATGGGCCACCAGCTCGGCATGACGGTCATTGCCAACGGCGTGGAATCGCAGGCGCAACTCGGCTTCCTGCGCCGCAATGACTGCGATGTGTTCCAGGGCTACCTATTTGGCGAACCGATGTCGACCGATGCCGCCGGCATGACCTTGCGTCGCCGCTACCTGCGCCCGGAGGCATTCGCCGAAACCCGGCCTGACCGCACCTTGCTGCTGCTCGATGACGAGGAAAACGTGCTGCGCTCGCTGGTGCGCCTGTTCCGCCGTGACGGCTACCGCATCCTGGCGGCGGGCAATGTGCGTGATGCATTCGACCTGCTGGCCATCAATGACGTGCAGGTGATCCTGTCCGATCAGCGCATGAGCGACATGAGTGGCACCGAGTTCCTGGGCCGGGTGAAGATGCTCTACCCGGACACCATCCGACTGGTGCTGTCCGGATATACCGACCTCAATACCGTCACCGACGCGATCAACCGCGGCGCCATCTACCGTTTCCTGACCAAGCCATGGAACGACGACGACCTGCGCGAACATATCCGCCAGGCCTTCCGTACCCATGATGAAAAACAGGGTGTGGGTGCTTCACAGGCATAAAGCAGCATCCGGCCAGTATTTGTGGGAGCGGCGTAAGCCGCGAAGCCGCTGATGCTGCAGGTGTGGGAGCGGCGTAAGCCGCGAAGCCAGTGATGCTGCAGTCCGCAAATTCCGGTACAGCAGCAGAACCGCCCAAAGGGCCTTTGAAATTGCAGACGCCGTATCCACGGACACGGCGCCAGCTTCGCGGCTGACGACGCTCCCACAAGGCTGGAGGCTTATTTGGGCTGCCGGGTTGGCAGCACGATGCGGAAGCAGGAGCCTTCGCCGACCGTGCTTTCCAGGTCGATGCGGCCGTGATGCTTGTTGATGATGCCGTAGGAGATCGACAGGCCCAGCCCGGTGCCGCTGCCCACCGGCTTGGTGGTGAAAAACGGATCGAAGATACGCTGGCGCAATTCCGGCGAAATACCTGAGCCGTTGTCCTTGAACTCGACCCAGACTTCATCGCCGCTGACACCGGTGCTGACCACGATATTGCCGCGATCGGCGATTGCATGGCCGGCATTGAGCAGCAGGTTCATATAGACCTGGTTCAACTCCGACGGAAGGCATTCGATCATCGGCAACTCGCCGTAACGGCGCTCCAGCGTGACCTTGTACTTGAGCTCGTTCCAGATGATGTTAATGGTCGATTCCAGACCGGCATGCAGGTCGACCAGCTTCCATGACTCGTCACGCCCGGAATACGAGAAATCCTTCAGATCGCGCACGATGCGGGTAACCCGCTCGATGCCTTCGCGTGATTCGGCCATCAGCTGCGGCAGGTCGCGGCTGATGAAATCGATGTCCAGGCGGTCGCGGATATCGTCGATCTCAGGGATCAACGCCTTCGGATCGGGCGCGCGCAAGGCGCGCTCATAGGCTTCGATCACGGTGAACAGGCTGCGCAGATACTCCTGCAGGCTGCCCAGGTTGGAGTGGACGTAGCCGATGGGATTGTTGATTTCGTGCGCCACGCCGGCGGCAAGCTGACCGATGGAGGCCATCTTCTCCGACTGCAGCAGCTTTTCCTGGGTGCCGTTCAAGCGCAGGTAGGCCTGCCGCAATTCGGCATGGCGCTGCTGCAGCTCGCGCTCGTAATCCTCCGGGCCGTTCACATGCTGGAACAGGGCCAGAAAAGCCTCTTCACCCGCGCTGCTGTGTTGATGCAGATGCAGGGTGATAAGCCGTTCGCCGACCGGCAGGCTGCCGATCCAGCTACCGGTCTCGCGTGCCTGCGACAGCGCGAACGGCGGCAGCAGGGCTTCCAACTGGTGGCCAAGGCCCAGGCTGCCGGCAGCGTCAACGCCGAACAGCTCGCGCACGAGCCCGTTGGCGACGCTGACCTCGAATTTACCGTTGAATATCAACATGCCCTGCTGGACCCGTTCGCCCAGCGCCCGCAACGTGGCGGATGAGGGGGTGGACGTGAGAATGGAGCTGTCGATCTGGGTCACGGCGGCCGATACAACGTGGGAACGGACCGCCACTATAGCCGGATGCGTGCATCCGAACGCGGCACGGGTGCCGCGTTTTCCATCGATCAGGCAATGGCCAGCGGCCGCCGCGCATGCACCGTCTGGGCCTGGCCCTTGGCATCGTACGAAGGGGCGTTCTCGCTGCGGCCAAGCTGGCGCAGCGCCCAGTTGACCTCGCGACGCCGGCGCGCCAGCAATACCCCGTTGGCATGGTTGCGTTCGGCCAGCTCTTTCAGCCGCTCGGCCTGGTGCAGCGGCGGCTGCCGCTCCAGCTCGCGCAGGGCATCCAGCTTCCTGCCGGTGGCAGCCACCAGCGCTGGCACGTCGTGCTCGGCCAAGGCGCGCTGCTCGCGGTCCAACGCTTCACTCAAGCGCTGCAACGGGTCGCCCATGCTCAGGTTCATCCCTGCAACTGCTGGTCCAGGCCCAGCATGCGGGTGGCGATGGCATCCGGATTGATCTTGTAGCTGCCGTTTTCCAGCGCCTCACGCACCGCTTGCACGCGGGCCTGATCAACCGCCGGGGCAGCACTGAGCTCACGCTGCACGGCCTGCAACTGGGTAGCTTCGCCGGTCAGGCGCACGCTGTCGGCAGCCTCGACCGGCTTGGGCTTGGCGTCGCCTGCGGCGGCCACCTTGGTGTTGATCGCCACGCTGCGCAGCTGCGCTGCGGCTGCAATACCACCGTCGATTTTCTGGCTCATGTGATGGAGTCCTGATTCGGTTCAAAAACGATAACGGCAGTGCCGGGCGGATCTTTAGCGATTTATCGACTTACAAGCACATCCCCGTCCGGGGTGGCGGTACCTTGCATTACCCGGCGTGAAGACAGGTTCTCGACCGAGACCCGCTCGCCCTCGCCTGCGTCGCCCAGCGCCCGCCCGGCCATGCGGACTTCCACCCCGCCCCGGCGTGAAACCAGCGCCACATTATCGCCTCGGCGGACGGTACGCGGCGCCACCAGATCAGTCGCAGAGAGCAGGCTGCCGGCACTCAGGGCGCGCCGCGCCACCCGCCCCACCGCGGCCTCCGGCTTGAGCAGTACCGCGCCGGACAGCCGCGCGGTGTCGCGCGTGACACTGCTTATATCGGCAGCACCCAGCACTTCTCCAGCCGCCACGCCGCGGGCCAACACCAGCACCTGCTGCTCCCGGCGCACCTTGACCGGGACGAACAGCCGCCAGCCCCCGGCCTGCGGGCAAGCCACCTCCACCGTGGTGTTGGCCGTGGCCTTGGCCTGCAACGGCTGCGCGCAGGCCGGCATGCGCAGGTTGGCATCCACCTGCGCCTCGCCGCTCTCGCCGGCACCCAGCGTGGCCAATGCGGCCGCACGAATCGACTCCACGGGCTGGAAGGCCGAGGCCCAGGCCGACAAAGGCAGCAACAGGCAGAGGGTAAGGAGTAAGCGCATCAGCGGCAGCCACCCGGTCCATGAAAAGGTTCGCGGGAGTTGTTGCAAGTGCCGTGCCATTGCCACTGGCCACCAACGCTCAAGTTGTCGCCCCCTGCCGCCGATACAGCATCCATGTCACAAGACCTGCTCAACCGAATTGACCAGCGCACCCGGCTGGCCGGCCATAACCGCCTTGCTCTGCTGCTGTTCCGCCTGGGCGGCCGTCAGCTTTTTGGCGTGAACGTCTTCAAGGTGCAGGAAGTGCTGCGCCGCCCTGCGCTGTTCCAGGTGCCGGGACTGCCCAGCCAGTTTGCCGGCGTGGCCGATGTGCGCGGGCGCTCGGTGCCGGTGCTGGACCTTGGCTTGGCCATCGGCCACCCCGAGCGCGAGCCCGAGGCCGATACCGCGCCCGGCTACCTAGTGGTGACCGAGTTCAACCGCTCGGTGCAGGGTTTTCTGGTCAGCGGGGTTGAGCGCATCGTCAATATCGCAGTGGAAGACATTCATCCACCGCCGGAACTGGGCGCCGAATCGACATACCTGACCGCCGTTACCCGCTTCCAGGGCGAGTTGATCCAGGTGATCGACGTCGAAAGCGTGCTGGCCGATATCGCCCAGGTCCGCAGTGAAGCGGTGCTGGATCCCTCCATGGCGCTACCCGCCGACGCCCCGCCGATGCAGGTACTGGTGGTGGATGACTCACGCGTGGCGCGGCAGCAGATCCGCAGCGTGCTGGATCAGCTGGGCGTCACCGCCACCCTGCTTTCCGATGGCAAGCAGGCGCTGGAGCACCTGCTGCAGATCCACGCGGCGGGAGAAAATCCGGCCGAACGCTACGCCATGGTCATCTCCGACATCGAGATGCCGGCCATGGACGGCTATACCCTGACGACGGAAATCCGCCGCCACCCGGGGTTGGCCGGCCTTTACGTGCTGCTGCACACCTCACTGTCGGGCGTATTCAACAACGCCATGGTGGAACGGGTGGGCGCCAATGCCTTCGTGGCCAAGTACAGCCCGCACGAGCTGGCCGATTTCGTGCTGCAGCGGCTGCGGCATGTTGCTGAGACGCAGTACGCCTAAGGTTGATTTGAGCTGGGGTTTGTTTGATGCGGGGACCTTGTGGGTCTTTGCGGCAAGCCCCTGCCGAGCATGGCTCGGCACTACGCCACTGCTCCCTCCCTTTGGCCGTAGGCCAAGGGGAGGGTTGGGGAGGGGTTGGCTCTCTGCGGGCTGATGGACTGCCGGCTTCGCGGCTTACGCCGCTCCTACAACGGTCACAGCCCGGCCTACCCCCGGCATCCCCTTCGGTTCTGGCACAGGTTTTGCAGCTTCCCCGGCAACGTTCCGTGGGAGCTTCCACATGGCCAACCTGTTTTCCGACTACCTAGGCATCCACGCGCAGGCGATGCCGTTGCGCGAGCAGCGCATGAAGCTGATCGCCAGCAATCTGAGCAATGCCGACACGCCGGGTTACAAGGCCCGCGACCTGGATTTTGACGCCGCCCTGCGCAATGCACAGGGTGCCAGCAGCGGCAATGGCCTGCTCAACACCACTGCCGAGCAGCACTACGCCATCGGCGGCAGCGCCGGGCTGAATCCGTTCCAGATACTGCGCGAGGGTGCGCAGCCCAGCCTGGACGGCAATACCGTTGATCCGGACACCGAACGCGCCGCCTATGGCCGCGCCGCGCTGGAATACCGCGCTTCGCTGAGCTTCGTCGAGTCAAAGGTGAAGACCATGCTCACCGCGATCACCGGTCAATAAGGAAACGCGCCATGAGCAACCTCCCCATCTTCGATATTGCCGGTTCCGCCTTGCAGGCGCAGTCGGTGCGCATGAGCACCATCGCCTCCAACCTGTCCAACGCCGATTCCATCGCCGGTTCGCCGCAGGCGGTCTACAAGCCGTTGGAGCCGATCTTCCAGGCCGTCACCAGCCGTACCGATCCGAATCTTACCGGCGTGCAGGTCAAGGAGATAGCGCAGAGTGACGCGCCGCCGATCAAACGTTACGAACCCAATCATCCGCTGGCCGATGGCGAGGGCTACGTGTATTCGCCCGACGTCGATCCGGTGGCGCAGATGGTCAACCTCATCTCCACTTCGCGCAATTACCAGGCCGGTGTGGAAATGCTCAGCACGGCCAAAGAGCTTGCCTTGGCCACGCTGACCATGGGCCGCTGAGCCCCCTCCCCCAGGAATCTGCCGATATGAGCACCAGCGTCAACTCCGATCTCTACAGCTCGCTCGGGCTTACTGCCCCGAACAGCGCCACAAAAACCAAGGACAAAAGCGCGCTTGATCAGGCCGACTTCCTGAAGCTGATGACCACCCAGCTGCAGCACCAGGACCCGACCAAACCAATGGACAACAGCCAGATGGTCGCGCAGATGGCGCAGCTGTCCACCGTGCAGGGCATCACCGATCTGAACACCTCGGTGAAGGGCTTCCAGCAGTCCATGGCCAGCGATCAGGTGCTGCGTGGTGCGGCCCTGGTGGGCCACGAAGTGATGGTGCCTTCAACCAAGGTCGCGCTGGAAGCCGAAGGCGGCGCCAGCGGCACTGTCGCGGCACCCTCCGCCGGCTTCGTCACCGTCGACATCACCGACGCCAACGGCCTGAAGGTCAATCAGCTGAGCGTGCCGGCCGACGCCGCGGGCGAGGTCGCCTTCCAGTGGGATGGCACCAACGCCGATGGCAAACGCCTGCCCGCGGGCAGCTATACCGTCACCGCAACCCATACCGACAGCGCCGGCGCACAGAGCAAGCTCAACACCTATGTGCAGGCAGAAGTGGAAAGCGTGACGGTGGGAACCGACGGCCTGTACCTGAATCTCAAGGGGCTGGGCACTGCCCCGCTCGACTACGTGCTCCGCGTCAGCTGAGCCCCCTCTTCGATTTCCCAGGAGTATCGCCATGGGCTTCAACGTCTCACTGTCAGGCATCAATGCGGCCAACGCTGACCTGAATGTCACCGCCAACAACATCGCCAACGTCAACACCACCGGCTTCAAGGAATCGCGCGCCGAGTTCGCCGATCTGTTCAATGCCACCAGCTATGGCCTGTCGCGTAACGCGATTGGTTCCGGCGCGCGGCTGAGCAATGTGGCGCAGCAGTTCTCGCAGGGCAACATCAACCAGACCGGGCGCAGCCTGGATCTGGCCGTGGCCGGCGAAGGCTTCTTCACCATGAACATGAACGGTTCGCGCGTGTATTCGCGTGCCGGCAACTTCCAGACCGACAACAACGGTTATGTGGTGAACCCGCAGGGCGCACGCCTGCAGGTGTTCGCCCCCAGCGCCGACGGCACCCGCTTCGACGGCCAGCTGACCGATCTGCAGTTGCTTACCACCGACAGCCCGCCCAAGCAGAGCACGCTGGTCAACATGGCCTTCACCCTGCCGGGCAACGCGCCCGAGCCGACGGTGGCGCCGTTCGATCCCACCGACTCCAACACCTACAACCACTCCACCGGTGGCATCACCGTGTACGACTCGTTGGGTGTCAGCCACACCCAGACTTCGTACTTCGTGAAGACGGCCAATGCCAACGAATGGGAAGTACGTAACTACATCGACGGCCAGCCAGCCGGCGGCCCTTCGACGCTGCAGTTCTCCAACGCCGGTGCCTTGACCAACCCGGCAAACGGCGACATCACCCTGGCGCCGTTCACCCCGAGCACCGGCGCTGGCGTGGTCAACCTGACCTTGAACGTTGCAGGTGCCACCCAGTACGGCGAAAAGTTCGCGATGCGCGACACCCGCCAGGATGGCTACGCCGCCGGCAAACTCAATGAGATCAGCATTTCCGAGGAAGGCGTGGTGTATGCGCGTTATTCCAATGGCGATGACAAACCGCTGGGCCAGGTGGCATTGACCACCTTCAACAACCCACAGGGTTTGCAGAACCACGGTAACAATCTGTGGGTTGAGACCTTCTCATCCGGCAACCCGCGTACCGGCGCACCGGACACCTCGGATCTTGGCCAGATCCAGGCCGGCTCGCTGGAAGCATCAACGGTGGATCTGACCGAGCAGCTGGTCAACATGATCGTGGCCCAGCGTAATTTCCAGGCCAATTCGCAGATGGTGTCCACCCAGGACCAGATCACCCAGACCATCATCAACATCAGGTAAGCCAGTCGGGCGCGACGGTGCATGGCTGGCCAGTGACCAGCCCTCCAACCGATCGCGCCCCGGTTTATGCACGACACTGCACCGACGTCGCGCGCCCGCAGGTGCCGCGCGGCGGGTTGCTCCGCCCCGCTCCCTGCGCTTCAACCCCTCTTCACTTCCGAACCCACGCCTTATGGACAAAGCCCTCTACGTTGCCATGACCGGCGCCCGTGCCTCGCTGCAGGCGCAGGCCACCGTGTCGCACAACCTGGCCAATTCGGATACCCCGGGCTTCAAGGAAGCACTGGCCAATACGGAAGCCTTCCGCATCCAGGGCCCGGGCTATCCGTCACGCGTGGATGCGTTACACGTGGATGCCGGCTTCAACCGCCGCGTCGGCGCCCAGCAGATCACCGGCAATGCATTGGACCTTTCCCTGCAGCCGGGCAGCTGGCTGGCGGTGCAATCCAGCGACGGCAGCGAGGCCTATACCCGCAGCGGCGCCTTGTCGCTGACGCCGAACGGGCAACTGCTCACCGCCGAAGGCAATGCCGTACTCGATGACAACGGCAATCCGATCGCGGTACCACCGCACCAGGCGATGGAGATCGGCCACGATGGCACCTTGTCGATCATCCCGCTGGGCGAAGGTCCGCAGACGATGGCGATGATTGGCCGCCTGCGCGTGGTCGATGCACCCAACGAGCAACTGGAGCGCCGGCTTGATGGCTTGATGCGCAATACCGATCCCCAGCAGCCTTTCGCGCAGCGCCAAGGCAAGGCACTGGACAGCGGCATGCTCGAATCCAGCAACGTCGACGCAGCCGGCGCGCTGGTGCAGATGATCCAGCTGCAGCGCCAGTTCGAAATGCAGGTGAAGGTCATCAAGCATGGCGACGAGAACGCACGCAGCGCCAACAGCCTGCTGCGCCTGAACGGCTGATAGAACCACCCGTCGCGCGTACATAGCGCGCGCCTGCACGACTGCGCGGCGCGCGATGCAACACACAGCGGTGCGTTCCCCGCTGCCAGCATCCTCACTTCGGTTCCTCCCTTTCCCGTGCCCGCCCTGTTCAGCCCAGGCCGATGCAGTCGTGTCCGGCGTCATGAGTTTGGCGCCACTCGCACGTCACCAAGGCAGCCCGCGAACACCGCCGATATTTCGACACCACTTTTGGCACGGCCCATGCATTGACACAGGCAAGGGCCAACCGGCCGGCATCAGTTACCAAGGAATCGCATCATGAATCAGGCATTGTGGGTCGCCAAGACCGGCTTGGATGCACAGCAGACACGCATGTCGGTTGTCTCCAACAACCTGGCCAACACCAATACCACCGGATTCAAGCGCGACCGCGCCAGCTTCGAGGATCTGTTGTATCAGCAGGTGCGTCAGCCAGGCGGTTCGTCCTCGGCACAGACGCAGTTGCCGACCGGCCTGCAGCTGGGTACCGGTGTGCGCGTGGTTGCCACCTCCAAGCATTTTGAACAGGGCAGCCAGCAACAGACCGGTCGCGCCCTGGATGTGATGGCCAACGGCCGCGGCTTCTTTGAAGTGATGATGCCCGACGGCAGCTCCGCCTATACCCGCGACGGCAGTTTCCAGATTAATGCCCAGGGCGAACTGGTAACCAACAGCGGCTATCCGGTGCAGCCTGGCATCCAGATCCCGGAAGGCGCGCAGTCGATGACCATCGGTACCGACGGCACCATCAGCGTGAAGATGGCCGGCGAAGCCGCCTCGGTGGAAATCGGTTCGTTGACGCTCACTGATTTCATCAACCCGGCCGGCCTGCAAGCCAAGGGCGAAAACCTGTACCTGGAAACCACCGCATCAGGCCCCGCGCAGAACGGCACGCCCGGCCTCAACGGCCTGGGCACCGTGGTGCAGGGCGCGCTGGAAGGCAGCAACGTCAACGTGGTCGAAGAACTGGTATCGATGATCGAAACCCAGCGCGCCTACGAAATGAACGCCAAGGCCATTTCCACCACCGACTCGATGCTCGGCTACCTCAACAACAACGTCTGATTGGTCGCCAAGGGATACCGTCATGAGCAGCACCCCACTCCTGCGCCAACTTTCCATCGCCCTGTGCGCTGCCTTGATCGGCGGCTGCACGCTGGCTGGCGACGTGCGCCCCTACGCGCCGATGGCACCAGTCCAGCCCATCGTGGTGCAGGCCGCAGCACCCACCGCCGGTGCGATCTACGCGGCGGGCCCGGGCTTGAATCTGTACGGCGACAGGCGCGCGCGTGACGTCGGTGACCTGTTGACGATCACCTTGGTCGAAAACACCATGGCCACCACCACCGCCAGCACCGCGATCAGCAAGAAGTCCAACGTCGATGTCGGTACGCCGACACTGTTCGGCGCACCGGTCACGCTGGGCGGCAAGGACATCCTTGGCGCCTCGGCCGCAGCTGAGCGCGACTTTGCCGGCAAGGGCAACAGCGCGCAGAGCAATCGCCTGCAGGGCAGCGTGACCGTCACCGTGATCCAGCGCCTGCCCAACGGCAACCTGGTTGTGCAGGGTCAGAAGAACCTGCGCTTGAACCAAGGCGATGAGCTGGTGCAGATCCAGGGCGTGGTACGCGCGGCGGATATCGCTCCGGACAACACCATTTCCTCCAGCAGGGTTGCCGATGCGCGTATCGCCTATGGCGGTCGCGGCGCGGTAGCCCAGTCCAATGCAATGGGCTGGCTGGGCCGTTTCTTCAACTCCGCGCTTGCGCTGTTCTGAGCACCGTGATGAACACTTTTTCCTGCATGCGCAATCTCGCCCTGGCAGTACTGGCACTGGCCACTGCCCTGCCCGCCCACGCCGAGCGGATCAAGGACCTGGCCCAGGTCGGCGGCGTGCGTGGCAATGCGCTGGTCGGTTACGGCCTGGTCGTCGGCCTGGATGGCAGCGGCGACCGCACCAGCCAGGCACCTTTCACCGTGCAGAGCCTGAAGAACCTGCTCGGTGAGCTGGGCGTCAATGTTCCGGCCAATGTAAACCCGCAGTTGAAGAACGTTGCCGCCGTCGCGATCCACGCCGAGCTGCCACCGTTCGCCAAACCCGGCCAGACCATCGACATCACCGTGTCCTCGATCGGCAATGCGGTGTCGCTGCGTGGCGGTGCCTTGCTGATGGCACCGCTCAAAGGCATAGACGGTCAGGTCTATGCCATCGCCCAGGGCAATCTGGTGGTCGGCGGCTTCGGTGCCCAGGGCAAGGATGGCTCGCGCATGTCGGTCAATATTCCCAGCGCAGGCCGCATCCCCAACGGGGCAACCGTCGAACGCGCCCTGCCGGATGTTTTCTCCGCTGGCGGCGACATCACCTTGAACCTGCACCAGAGCGATTTCACCACCGTCTCGCGGATGGTCAGCGCGCTCAACGCCACCTTCGGCGAGGGCGCCGCGCGCGCGGTTGATGGTGGCACCGTTGCGGTGCAGACACCCACCGACCCGGGCGCCCGCATCGGCATGCTCGCACGCATCGAGAACGTCGAGCTGTCGCCAGGCGCGGCACCGGCACGCATCGTCGTCAATTCGCGGACCGGCACTGTTGTGATCGGCTCGCAGGTGCGGGTCAGCCCGGCAGCGATCTCGCACGGTTCCTTGACGGTGACCGTCAGCGAATCGGCCCAGGTCAGTCAACCCAATGCCTTTGGTGGCGGGCAGACGGTGGTCACGCCACAGTCCACCATCACCGCCAGCAATGAAGGCAGCCGCATGTTCCGCTTCGATGGCGGTGCGACCCTGGATGAGATCGTCCGCGCGGTCAACGAAGTCGGCGCGGCACCGGGCGACCTGATTGCCATCCTGGAAGCCCTCAAGCAGGCCGGCGCACTCACCGCCGACCTCGAGGTGATCTGACATGCGTATCGCCGCGCCATCGCTGGAACTGAACCCGGCCCTCGCCAATGATCCGGCGAAGATCGACAAGGTTGCCCGCCAGCTGGAAGGCCAGTTCGCACAGATGCTGGTCAAGAGCATGCGTGATGCAAGCTTCGGCGATTCGCTGTTCCCGGGCGAAAACCAGATGTTCCGCGAGATGTACGATCAGCGCATTGCCGAGGCGATGACGCGCGGCCGTGGGCTCGGCCTGTCGGCGATGATCGCGCGCCAGCTCGGCGGCAGCGATGCAGCCAATACACCCAACGTTGATCCCCGCATCAAGCCCGCTGCTGCCGCGCGTGCCTATCAATTGACCGCCCCGGCAGCGCCTGCCCTGCCGCTGGATCCGGCATCGGCAGGCAACGTGGATCCCCTGTCGTCATTGAACATCGGCGACCAATCCACCTATATGGCACCGCAGGCGCAGGCGCTGGATCTGATTGCCGGCCGTGACAGCAGCAGTTTCCATGCCTCGTTGAGCAGCGCCAGCCCGTATCAGGACACCTTGGTCGACACACCCGCCGCCGACTGGGCGATGGGCAACGACCGCTGGAGCAATGCAACCGCAGCGCAGCGCGGTGACGCTGTCGATACCACCACCGCCAACCTTGCCGCCGACAAGCTCGGCAAGCACACGCCGGAAGGCTTTGTCGCCAGCATCTGGCCGCATGCCGAACGCGCCGCGCGCGAGCTGGGCGTGGACCCGCGCGCACTGGTTGCACAGGCCGCATTGGAAACCGGCTGGGGCAAGCGCCACATCAAACGTGACAACGGCGACAGCAGCCACAACCTGTTCGGCATCAAGGCCAACGGCTGGAGCGGCGAACGCGCCACCACCGGCACCCACGAATACGTCAACGGTCAGCGGCGCAACGAAACCGCCAGCTTCCGTGCCTATGGCTCGATGGCCGAGAGCTTCGGCGATTACGTCCGCATGCTGAAAACCAGCCCCCGCTACCAGGCCGCGCTCAGCGCCGGCAGCGATGTGCGCAGCTTCGCGCAGGGCCTGCAACGCGCCGGCTACGCCACCGATCCGGCCTACGCGGCGAAGATCGCCGCCATCGCCGCCGGGCCCACTATCGGCCGCGCTGTCGCCGCCATCGGCGATGCCGGTGCGCGCCTGGGCCAGACCATTGCCAGTAACGCCGGTGCTACCGGCATCACCCGTCGTTGAGATAGCCGTCCATGTCTAATGTTCTTTCCACTGGCACCAGCGCGCTGATCGCCTTCCAACGGGCGCTGGCCACGGTCAGCCACAACGTCGCCAACATCAAGACTGACGGCTACAGCCGGCAGAAGATGGATTTCGCCACTCGCGACCCGAGCGACGTGGGCTATGGCGATGTCGGCAACGGCACCAAGATCACCGACATCCGTCGTGTCGCCGACCAGCTCGCCATTTCGCGCCTGCTCGACAGCAACGGTGAGCTGGCGCGCCTGCAGCAGCTGTCCGGCATGGCGGACCGCGTTGACGCGCTGTTCTCGGACGCAGCCACCAACGTCAACGGCGTGTGGTCAAACTTCTTCGATGCGGTCAACGGACTGGCGTCCAACGCCTCCGGCACCGCCGACCGTCGCGACGTGCTGGACAACGCCGGCACCCTGGTGAACCGCTTCAAGCAGCTCAATAGCAACCTCGACAATCTGAACAGCGAGGTCAACAACGGCCTGATCTCCGCGGCCAGCGAGGTCAACCGGCTGGCCAAGGAGATCGCGCAGATCAACGGTGCCATCGGCAGCAATGCCGCTGCCGCCGCGCCCGACCTGCTGGACCGGCGTGACCAGCTGATCTCCAAGCTGGTCGGCTATACCGGCGGCACCGCGGTAATTCAGGACGGCGGCGTGATGAACGTCTATTCCGCCGGCGGCCATGCACTGGTGGTGGGCACGACGGCGTCGCAGATCACCACTGCACCGAATCCCTACCAGCCCGAACGTCTGCAACTGGCCATCAAGACCCAGAGCATGACCGTCACCTTGGACAACAAGGCAATGGGCGGACAGATCGGCGGCCTGCTCGAGTTCCGCGAGACCGTGCTGACTCCGGCCCAGGCTGAACTTGGGCGGATTGCAGTAGGCATGGCGCAATCCTTCAACCAGGCCCACGCCGAGGGCATGGACCTGTACGGCAACCTCGGGGGCAACTTCTTCAATCTCGGCACGCCGAAGATTGCCGCGCACAGCGCCAATACCGGCACAGCCACGCTCAACGCCAGCTATGGTGACCTGGGCGCGCTGGACGGGCAGAACCTGCTGCTCAAGTTCGATGGCACCAGTTGGCAGGCCACACGCGCCGATTCCGGAGCTGCGGTGCCGATGACCGGCAGCGGCACCGCGGCTGACCCGTTCGTGGTCAACGGCGTGCAGTTCGTGGTGGGTGGCACGCCTGCGGCCAATGACCGCTTCCTGCTGCAGCCCACCGCTGGCGCAACCAACGACTTGTCGGTGGCGATCACCGATCCTTCGCGCATTGCCGCCGCCAATCCGGTCAAGGGCACCGCCGTGCTGGGCAATACCGGCACCGGCGTGCTCGGCAAGCTGGACGTACTCAATGCTGGCAACCCTGCCCTGCTCAACCCGGCGGTGATCGCTTTCACCGACGCCAACAACTACACCATCGACGGTGTCGGCCCCTATCCCTATACCCCGGGACAGACCATCAGCGCCAATGGCTGGAGCATCGTGCTCGACGGCAAGCCCGCCACCGGTGATCGCTTCGATATCGGCAAGACCGCTGCAGGTTCCAGTGACAACGGCAATGCCTCGCGGTTGGCCGGCGTGGAAGATGCCAAGGCATTCAACGCGGGCACGGTCACCTTGAACGGCGCGCTTGGTGGCCTGACGACACAGATCGGCTCGGCCGCGCGTGCAGCCGACTACTCGCTGCAGGCGCAGCAGGTGATCAACGACAACGCCAAGGCATCACGGGATTCGATCTCGGGTGTGAACCTTGATGAAGAGGCGGCGGACATGCTCCGGCTGCAGCAGGCCTACCAGGCCGCGTCACAGCTGATCTCCACCGCCGACACCATGTTCCAGACGATCTTGAAGGCGGTGGGCTGATGAGCAACCGAATCTCCAGCAACATGATGTACGACCAGTCGGTCTCGCTGATGTTGTCCAAGCAGAGCAAGATGAACCATCTTGAGCAGCAGCTGGCCACCGGCAAGAAGATCGTCACTGCCAAGGATGATCCGGTCGCCTCCGGTACCGCCGTTGGCCTGGACCGCGTGCTGGCCGAACTGGAACAGCTGGGCAAGAACGCCAACACCGCGCAGAACCGGCTCGGCCTGCAGGAAAACACCTTGTCGCAGGCCAACGAACTGTTGGCACGGGTTTCGGAACTGACCGTGCAGGCCAACAACGCCGCCTTGTCAGCCGAGGACCGCAAGACGGTGTCCGCCGAGTTGCAATCAATCAAGGACCAGATGCTGGCCCTGGCCAACACCACCGACGGCAACGGCCGCTACCTGTTTGGTGGCGCCGCCGATGGTGCCGCACCGTTCACCCTGGCCAATGGCACGGTCACCTACAACGGTGACCAGATCCAGCGCCAGGTTGAGGTCGCACCCGGCGCCTTCGTCAAGGACGCACAACCGGGCAGTGAGGTGTTCCTGCGCATCCGTACCGGCGACGGTACGGTGGATGCAGCAGCCGCCGCCGGCAATACCGGCAAGGCAGTGCTGACCGATATCAGCCGTGATGGTTCGGGCAGCTGGAACGGCGGCAGCTTCACGCTGCGCTTCACCGGCACCGATACCTATGAAGTTGTCGACGCCGGCAATACCGTGGTCGGCACCGGCACCTACAAGACCGGCGAAGACATCGTCTTCCAGGGGTTGCGGGTGCGCATTGAAGGCACCCCGGCCACCGGCGATGCCTTTACCGCCGGCCAAGCCAGTACCCGTGACGTCTTCAGCACCATCGACCAGCTGGTACAGGCGCTGCAGATGGACACCTCCACCGAAGCCGGCCGCACCGCCCAGCAGAACGCACTGCAGGCAAGCATGCGCGACGTCGCACGTGCATCGGGAAGCCTGATCGACGCGCGCGCCGCCGGTGGTGCACAACTCAAATCCATCGACGATGCGGCGGCGCTGCGCGAAGCCAGCAGCATCACCCTGGAAAGTTCCCTGTCGCAGTTGCGCGACCTCAACTATGCCGAGGCCATCGGGCAGTACCAGCTCGAAGGCGCGGCCTTGCAGGCGGCTCAGACCATCTTCACCCAGATGCAGTCGATGTCGCTGTTCAACATGATCCGCTGATTCCGTAATCCGCATCCCTCCACTTCCTCATACGCACCACGTCACCGAACACAACGGAGAAGTCCCATGGCACAAGTCATCAACACCAACATCATGTCGCTGAACGCCCAGCGCAACTTGAACACCAGCGGCAGCAGCCTGGCGACGTCCATCCAGCGTCTCTCCTCGGGCCTGCGCATAAACAGCGCCAAGGATGATGCCGCCGGCCTGGCCATCTCCGAGCGCTTCAGCACCCAGATCCGCGGCCTGGATGTGGCCGTTCGCAACGCCAATGACGGCATCTCGCTGGCGCAGACCGCCGAAGGTGCGATGGTCGAAATCGGCAACAACCTGCAGCGTATCCGCGAGCTGGCGGTGCAGTCCTCCAACGCCACCAACTCGGACAGCGATCGTCAGGCGCTGAATGCCGAAGTCGACCAGCTGCTGTCGGAAATCGATCGTGTCGCCAACCAGACCGGCTTCAACGGCACCAAGCTGCTTGATGGCAGCTTCACCGGCGCGCTGTTCCAGGTAGGCGCCAACTCCGGCCAGACCATCGGCATCAATGCCATTGTCGATGCCAACATCGACACGCTGGGCAAGTCCGGCTTTGCCGACAACGTGAGCGGCGCCGGCATCGCCGGTACCCCGGCCACCGCCTCGGGTACGATCAGCGGCATCACCGTCAGCGTCACCGCGGCGGGCGCCGCTGCACCCACCCAGATCAAGCTGGACGACATCAAGATCGACGTCGGCGACGATGCTGCCGCCGTGCAGAAGAAGGTTGCCCAGGCCTTCAACAACAAGCTGGACCAGACCGGCATGTACGCCACCGTCGAAGCTGGCGAACTGAAGCTGACCTCGGTCAAGGCAGGCCAGGATTTCGGCGGCGTCACCAATGGCACCCTGACCGGCGGCACCGGCATCACCGTCTCGCTGGCCGCCGACCTGGCTGCAACCACCGCAGCCGCCGGTGTGGCCGCCAATGGCGGCGGTACCCGCCACATGGAAGACCTGGACATCTCCAACTTCGCCGGCTCGCAGCGTGCGATCGAGATCGTCGACAAGGCCTTGACCGCGGTCAGCAGCTCGCGTGCGGAGATGGGCGCCATCCAGAACCGCTTCACCTCCACCATCGCCAACCTGGCCACCACCTCGGAGAACCTTTCCGCCTCGCGCAGCCGCATCCGTGATGCGGATTACGCCAAGGAAACCGCCGAGATGACCCGCACCCAGATCCTGCAGCAGGCCGGTACGGCCATGCTGGCCCAGGCCAACCAGGTGCCGCAGAACGTGCTCAGTCTGCTGAAGTAAGCCGGCCGCACCTGTTCAACGCAGAAACCCCGGCTAGCCGGGGTTTTTGCGTTGCAGGGCCATATGAGGGAGCGGCGTAAGCCGCGACGCTGAGATTGCTGAAGGTACAGGTTCTCTAATGCCTCAAATACCCACTGCTTCGCGGCTTACGCCGCTCCCACATGCCGGGTTCCGGGTACTTCCATCAATGGACAGCGATTTTTGTCAATCCGAGCGTGTAGTAGCCCTAAAGCGCAGGAGGGTGCTGCCGTTATTGATATCAGCAGCGGTACTGCGGCCCCTACGGCACTTCCCACTGCACTCAGTACCGGTCAGGTGAGCTGCCGGATCAAACGACAAAAAGGAATCCGAAACCATGGCACAAGTCATCAACACCAACATCATGTCGCTCAATGCTCAGCGCAACCTGAACACGAGCGGCAGCAGCCTGGCCACCTCGATCCAGCGCCTGTCCTCGGGCCTGCGTATCAACAGCGCCAAGGACGACGCCGCTGGTCTGGCCATCTCCGAGCGCTTCACCACCCAGATCCGCGGCCTGGATGTTGCAACCCGCAACGCCAACGACGGCATCTCGCTGGCCCAGACCGCTGAAGGCGCGATGGTCGAAATCGGCAACAACCTGCAGCGTATCCGCGAGCTGGCTGTGCAGTCGTCCAACGCCACCAACTCCTCGACCGACCGCGAAGCGCTGAACTCGGAAGTCAACCAGCTGCTGAAGGAAATCGATCGCGTCTCCAACCAGACCAACTTCAACGGCACCAAGCTGCTGGACGGCAGCTTCTCCGGCGCCCTGTTCCAGGTTGGCGCTGACGCTGGCCAGACCATCGGCATCAACAGCATCGTCGACTCCAACATCGACGCACTGGGCCGCGCCGGATTCGCCGCCGCCGCTACTTCGACCGCAGCGCTGGCATCGGGCGCCGCAACCTCGGCCGGTTCCATCAGCGGCATGAAGGTCAACGGCATCTCCATCGAAACCGTCAAGGTCGCCGTCGGCGACACCGGCGCTGACGTCAGCAAGAAAGTTGCCGCTGCCATCAATGAAAAGATGGACCAGTCAGGCGTTTATGCAACCCTGGACAAGGACAACAAGCTGGTCATGACCTCGGTCAAGGCTGGCAAGGACTTCACCTTCGAAGACGCCACCCAGAACGATGCTGCAGGCCTGGCTTATTCGGGCGCCGGCATCGCAGACGGGACCGTGGCTGACAACGCAACTGCCGGCACCCTGTTCCTGAAGGACCTGGACATCTCCTCCGTCGGAGGTTCGCAGCAGGCACTGGAAATCGTCGACAAGGCACTGACCTCGGTCAACAGCTCGCGCGCCGACATGGGTGCCATCCAGAACCGCTTCAGCTCCACCATCTCCAACCTGTCCACCACCTCGGAAAACCTGTCTGCTTCGCGTGGCCGCATCCGTGATGCCGATTACGCCAAGGAAACCGCCGAGATGACCCGCAACCAGATCCTGCAGCAGGCCGGTACCGCCATGCTCTCGCAGGCCAACAGCTCCACCCAGAACGTGCTCAGCCTGCTGCGCTAAGCAGCTCGCGGGGCCGGTGGACCGGCCCCAACGATGACGTTTCCAGAACCCCCGCTTTCAGGCGGGGGTTCTGCGTTTGGCGCAGTTGCTGGGTGCGTCTGGGCCATTGCGGCACGCCACTTGCATGGTCTGCACGGCAACCGTCGCCGTCTGCCTAAAGTTGCCGGGCAGGCGTGCCGATACAAGGGATAGCTGCACAGGCGTCCTTCCGCCTAGACCAAGGAAACACATGGCCACCTCCTCTCTCGCTGCCGTCGGCTCCGGCCTGGACATCCCCACCATCGTTGCCAAGCTGGTCGCTGCCGAACGCAAGCCGGCCGAGAATCGCATCAACTCGCAGGGCACGGCGGCAACCGCCAAACTGTCGGCGTTGGGCAATATCAAAAGCTCGCTGAGTGGGTTGCAGGCGTCACTGGAGGCAATGGCCAAGAGTGCGGATATCCGGTCCTACAAGGCCACGGTACCGGAGGGCGCTGGTTTCAGCACCAGCATCATCACCGATCCAAGCACCGGCAAGACCCTGGCAACCGCCGGTAGCTACAACGTTGAAGTGCTCAGCCTGGCCACGACCCAGAAGCTCAGTTCCGGCGCGTTCGCCGCCGATGCGCCGGTGGGCGACGGAAAGCTGACGTTCGCCTGGGATGACAAGACGCTTGATGTCGATATCCCGCAAGGTGCCACGCTGACCGAGATCGCCGCTGCCATCAACAGCGCCGCCAACGGCAAGGGTGTCAACGCCACCATCATCACTGCCAGCGATGGCCAGCATCTGGTGATGAACGCCGTCAATGCCGGTACCGACGGTGCGCTGAAGGTCACCACCAGCGGCGGCAACGGCGGCCTGTCCGCACTCACCTGGGACGGCACTGCCGGCGGCATGGCCGAGACCACCGCCGCGAGCAACGCCAAGGTGCGCGTTGATGGCTTCGAACGCGAGTCCAGCAGCAATGCGATCACCGACATCATTCCCGGCATCACCCTCAACCTGAGCAAGGCCGAGGTGGGCACCACGCGCACATTGACCGTCGCCCAGGACAACTCGCCGCTGAAGATCAACCTGCAGGCCTTCGTCAGCGCCTACAACGCGACCACCAGCCTGCTCAAGAGCTCCACCAGCTACGACGCCACCAACAACAAGGCGTCCACGCTGACCGGCGACTCCATGATCCGTGGCCTGCAGCAGCAGATGCGCGGCCTGCTCAGCGCCAACGTCGTCGACCTGAAGGCGCTCGGCGTGGCGATCAACAAGGACGGCACGCTCAGCTTCAGCAGCACCACCTTCGACAAGACCGTGGCCGAAAGCCCGGGCGCGGCGCAGGCGCTGCTGGGCAGCAAAGGCAGCTTCTCCAGCGGCGTGACCAGCATGCTCAAGAGCAACCTGGACAGCCAGGGCACGCTGACCCTGCGTACCAACTCGTTGAACAAGCAGATCAAGAAACTCGAATCCGACCTGGATGCGCTCGACGCGCGCATGGAAAAGGTATCGGAGCGTTACACCAAGCAGTTCACTGCGATGGACACCCTGGTCGCCCAGATGCAGAGCACCAGCAATTACCTGAGCCAGCAGCTGAGCTCCGGTTCCAGGTAAGCGCGGCATCGCAGTACCACGACACTTTCATCCACCACCTGCCGCTGCGACGAACATCTCGTGCAGCGGCTGAAACAAAGGAGTCCCATCCACATGTACGGTGCCAACCGCCACTATGCCGAGCAGTACCGCAAGGTCGGCGTTTCCAGCCGTGCCATCGATGCGGACCCCCATCGTCTGGTCGCGCTGCTGCTTGAAGGCGCCGGCGAGCGCATCCGCCGCGCCGAGGCCTGCCTGGCCAGCGGCGACCAGGCTCTGAAGGGCAAGGCGATCGGCGAGGCCTGCGCCATCATTGGCCATCTCAATGGTTCGCTGGACCATGAGGCCGGTGGCGACGTGGCGGGCAACCTGTCGGCGCTGTACGACTATGTACTGCACCGCCTGACCGAAGGTAATCTCAACAACGACGTCAATGCCCTGCAGGAGTCCTTGTCGCTGATGACCGAGATCGAGTCCGCCTGGAACGCCATTCCTGCCGAGCAGCGCGCCATGCCAAATGCTGGCGGGGCACGTTGATGACCGATTCCGCCGGCCAGGTACTGGATGCCCTGCACGCTGACCTGGATGCCTTGAAGAACGCCATCGACGCCGAAGACCACGCGCGTGCCGAGCAGATTGTTGCCGCCCATGATCAACGCCTGCGCGGTTACATCCAGGACAACGGCGCAGCCGGCGCAGCCGATGCCCTGCAGGCGCTGCTGGAACAGCAGCACGCCCTGACCGAGCGGATGCGCGAGCTGCGCGATGACGCCGCCGCCCATCTGCGTGCCGAACGCCAATCGACCCGTGCAGCCAACGCCTATCAGCAGGCAGGGACCCTGGCATGAACAGCACCGTCATCGACCATCCGGCAGAAACCGAGCTGTTCGATGACACGCTCAGTTGCGAGTTGTCGCTGCCGGTCGAGTTCCAGGCCGGTGCCCAGTTGCAGCGCCCCGGCAGCAGCGAGATGCTCTTGCGCAGCATCGCGCTGGTGGAAGACGCGCGCAGCACGGATGACGGCAGCGACGAGCGTGGTGACACCAGCCTGCAACTGCAACGGCTGGAGGCACGCCTGGACCTGACGCTGGTGCTGCTGGGCCGCCTGCTGCAACGTGACGCGCCCGCGGCAGCCGCAACGCCATTGCGCTGGTCACGGCTTGGGCTGCGCCTGCAACGTACGCAGCTTGCCGGTTACGCAGCTGGCACCAAGGGCATCGTGCAGCTGCAGCCCGCTGAATGGCTGCCCGACCAGATTGAACTGCCGGTCATGGTGCTGGCAGAGGCTGCAACCGCCCAGGGCGTGCAGCTGTGGCTAAAGCTGGACACGCAGAACGAAGCCTTGCTGGCAGCCGTCGAGCGCCATCTGTTCCGCGTGCACCGCAAGCAGATTGCCGACAGTCGCCGCAACCGGTGAGCACATTCCAGTCTGCTGTGCTGGCGCCTGCGCCCCCGCTCCGCTAAGGTGCAGCCTTCTGATATGACCCGGTCCCCAGTGCGCGTTCTTATTGTCGACGACCACACCTTGGTTCGCGCTGGGCTTGCCCGGCTGCTGCAGACATTTGACGGTATCCAGGTGGTGGCCGAAGCCAGCAACGCCGACCAGGCACTGGAAATGGCGCTTTTCCACGTACCGGACCTGATCCTGCTCGACTTGTCGCTGCCCGGCCGTTCAGGGCTGGAAGCACTGTCCGACATCCGCCAGCGCCTGCCGCACGCACGCGCGGTGATGATGTCGATGCACGACGATGCCGCCCATGTCCGTGATGCGCTGGACCGCGGCGCAGTTGGCTTTTTGGTCAAGGATGCGGCACCGGCGGAATTGGAACTGGCGCTGCGCGCAGCGCATGCAGGGCAGGTTTTCCTGAGCCCGCAGATTTCGGCAAAAATGCTGGCGCCGTTGATGAGCAAGGAACGCGCTACCGGTATCGGCGCGCTGTCGCCCCGGCAGAAGCAGATTCTGCGGCGCCTGGGCAATGGCCAGACCACCAAGGAAATCGCCGCGGATCTGGGCATCAGCATCAAAACGGTGGAAACCCACCGTGCGCGGATGATGGAAGCGCTGGGCTGTCGCCGCGCCAATGACCTGCTTTTGCTGGCCGTCCGCCACGAAAACGAGCTTGTTTGACGCCAGCAGTCCGGGCAAAGTGAAGCTGCGTCACGAAATCGGAAACCCGTCACCGCTTGGCACCACGCCATTGAAATCAACAAGTTGGAAGCACATGGCCGCGGCGACGCGCCAATTTATCGGCGCCATGTAGGGGCTACACCTACATGAAGTAAGGGCGATTACGACAGCTATCGGGTCGGCACCTATTACCGCCCCGACATGAAGCACGCAAGATGCGTTCCACAACGCGCCGATCAACCGGGCGCAACGGGAACCTGCATGAAAGCCGCACTGTCTACCCAGCTGGGACAACAACTTCACCTCACGCCTGCGTTGCTGCAATCGATCCGCTTGCTGCAGCTCAATGGCATGCAGCTGGAACTGGAAGTCCGCCAGGCGCTGGAGAACAACCCCTTGCTGGAGCTGCAGGAACTGGTGGAAGACGCGCCGGTGACTGTTGCCGCTGACAGCGCTCAGACCGACACCGCTGCGTTCGACGAGTTGCCCGAAAGTAATCTGTGGGATGTCCCCGGCGCCAGCTGGAATGCCGATGACGAGGACCGCATGGCCCGTGTCGCGGCCGGCGAATCCACCGATCCGCAGCTGCGCATCCTCAATGCACTGGCCTTCGAGCTGGACGAGGCTGACCTGGCCGTTGCCGCTTTCTGGCTGGAACATTGTGATGATGCCGGTTACCTGCAGGCGCCCGTGGCCCAGTTGACCCAGCTGGCCAGTGCCCGCCTCGACCGCACCGGCATCGAGATCGAAGCCATTCGCCAACGTCTGCTGCAGGGCGAACCTGCCGGCATGGCCGCAGTAGACCTGCACGAATGCCTGCTGGCCCAGCTCACCGCCCTGCCCGGCCATGTCCCCGCACGGCACCTGGCGCGCCGCCTGCTCGATGCCGACATGCAGCTGTTGGCCAACCATGATTACGCCGCGCTGGCGAACGCACTGGATGCGGAAGTCGCCGACGTGCAGGAAGCTTTCCGGCTGATTCTCTCGCTGCAGCCGCGACCGTGCGACACCCTGCTGCCGCAGCAGGAAATGACCGTGGTCCCGGACGTGGTGGCCTGGCACGCTGACGGCCAGTGGCGGGTTGCACTGAATCCGGCAACCACGCCGCGCCTGGCCATCAACAGCGGCTATGAGCGCGTGGTGGCCGACAGCAGCGGCGAGGCCGCCCAGCCGCTGCGCGAAATGCTGCAGGAAGCCCGCTGGCTGACCCGTGGCCTGTCGATGCGCTATGACACCCTGCTGCGCACCGCGCGGGTCATCGTCGAGCGCCAGGCCGCGTTCCTGGTCAATGGCGATGAATGCATGGCGCCGCTGACCCTGAAGGAAGTGGCCGACCTGATCGGCATGCACGAATCCACCGTGTCGCGCATCACCTCCGGCAAGTACCTGCAGACGCCGCGTGGCACCTTTGAGTTGAAGCACTTCTTCGCCGTTCGCCTGGAAGGCGCCAGTGTCTCCGGCCAGGCCGTCAAGGCCATGGTCAAGCGCCTGATCGATGCAGAACCACCCGCCCGCCCCCTGGCCGATGAGGCCATCGCCGGCCTGTTGTCCCGCCAGGGCGTGAACATTGCGCGCCGGACCGTCGCAAAATACCGCGAACAGCTTGATATCGCCCCGGCCCGCGAGCGTCGCCGCCAGAGCAGCAAGCCCCAGCTGGCCCGTGTGGGCTGAGACCAAGGATTTCCATGAACAAGCTCACCGTAGTGCTGGTCGACGACCATGAAGGCTTCATCAACGCCGCCATGCGCCATTTCCGCAAGGTCGACTGGCTGGAAGTGGTCGGCAGTGCCGCCAACGGGCTGGAGGCGATCGAGCGCTCCGAAGCCCTGCGCCCGCACGTGGTGCTGATGGATCTGGCCATGCCGGAAATGGGCGGCCTGCAGGCCACGCGCCTGATCAAGACCCAGGACCAGCCACCGTACATCGTCATCGCCAGCCATTTCGATGACGCCGAGCACCGCGAACATGCGTTGCGCGCCGGCGCTGACAACTTCGTCAGCAAACTGTCCTACATCCAGGAAGTCATGCCCATCCTGGAAAGCCTGAAGGTGCAGGAACATGAGTGAGTCACGCATTCTCGTGATAGATGCCGACGGCATGCGCGCCGAACGCACGTTGGCGTTGCTGGAATTCATGGATTTCAACCCGCGCTGGGTCAGCGAAGCGCAGGACATCGACGTCAGCCGCCACCGCAGCAATGACTGGATGGCCGTGGTGGTGGGCACGCTTGAAGATGCCGACCGCGCTGCCGGCTTCTTCACCTGGTTGGCTGGCACTTCGTTGCCGCCGCCGATCCTGCTGGCTGAAGGCGACCCGCTTGCGTTCTCGCGCCACTACGGCCTGCACGAAGCCAATGTCTGGCCGCTGGAACAGCCCATGCGCCATGCGCAGATGGAAGCGCTGCTGCGCCGCGCCAGCCTGAAGCGGCTGGATGCCGAGCACCAGGCCGGCAACGCCGATGAGAGCGGCCCTACCGGGCATAGCACGGCGGTGGTAGCGCTGCGCCAGCTGATCGAGCAGGTCTCCAATTTCGATACCACCGTGCTGGTGCTGGGCGAATCCGGCACCGGCAAGGAAGTGGTCTCGCGCGCCATCCACCAGCGCTCGCCGCGCCGCGATGGGCCGTTCATCGCCATCAACTGCGGCGCGATCCCGGCTGACCTGCTGGAAAGCGAGCTGTTCGGCCATGAGAAAGGCGCCTTCACCGGTGCGCTGAGTGCACGCAAGGGCCGTTTCGAAATGGCCGAAGGTGGCACCCTGCTGCTCGATGAAATCGGCGACATGAGCCTGCCGATGCAGGTCAAGCTGCTGCGCGTGCTGCAGGAGCGCAGCTTCGAGCGCGTCGGCGGCAACCAGACCATCCGCTGCAATGTGCGGGTCATCGCCGCAACCCACCGCAACCTGGAATCGAGCATCACCGACGGCAAGTTCCGCGAGGATCTTTTCTACCGCCTCAACGTGTTCCCGATCGAAGTGCCGGCGCTGCGCGAACGCGCCAGCGATCTTCCCGAACTGGTGGAGACCATAGCCACCCAGCTCTCGCGTACCGGCCGTGGCGAAGTGCGTTTCGCTCCCGAGGCACTGCAGGCCCTGGCCGGCTATGCCTGGCCCGGCAATGTGCGCGAGCTGACCAACTTGGTCGAGCGGCTGGCCGTGCTGCATCCCGGCGGCACCGTGCGCCTGCAGGACCTGCCCAGCCGCTACCGTGGCGACAAGGCCGTCCTGGCTGCTGCCAATGTCGAAGACGAACGTCCGCTGCTGTTTGGAAAGCAGCCCGCCACGCTGGAAACGTCTGCCAACCCGGTTACGGACCTGATCAACAAGATCGCCGCTCCGGAAACTACCCGTCAGCTGCCCAATGAGGGCATGGATCTGCGTGATCACATGGCCAACATCGAGCTGACCCTGATCAACGAAGCACTGGAACGCACCCAGGGCGTGGTCGCCCATGCCGCCCAGCTGCTTGGCCTGCGCCGCACCACGCTGGTCGAGAAACTGCGCAAGTACGGTATCGAGCGCGAACCGGTGGCAGAGTAAGCGCCGTGGAGAGCAACGAAACATCAGCAACGCCAGTCGCTGAACGCAGCGAACTGCGCGATGAACGCGGAAACAGGGTGCTTGCACCGGTCGCGATGGGCAATCTCACCACCTTGTTCAAAGGCAGCAATTGCACGCTGGAGATCCACCCGCTCGCGCGGCTTGGCCCGGTGGCCGTCGAGTTCCACGGTTCCAATGCGCAATGCCGGATAGGCCCTGCCGGCCCGGTTGGCAGTTTTTCTGCGACCATCCGCCTGGGTGAAGACTCCGTGGTCGAGATCGGCGCCGGCGTGACCACCACCGCACGGGCCTTCATCGCCACCAGCGAAGGGGCGCGAATAACCGTCGGCGACGACTGCATGCTCGCCTCGGACGTGCAGCTGCGCGGTGACGACGCACATCCAATCTTCGACATCCATAGCGGCCTTCGCATCAACCCGGCAGAAGACATCGTGATCGGCGCCCATGTCTGGCTGGCCTATGCTGCGCGTTGCCTGGGCGGTGCGCATATCGGCGATGGCAGTGTGATTGGCATGGACAGCGTCGTAACCGGCCCAATCCCGAACAACTGCGTGGCCGTTGGCACGCCAGCACGTGTGACTCGCCGCGACATTGCCTGGGAGCGCCCGCACCTGTCGATGGCACAGCCGGCGTACAAGCCCGATGGTGACTGTATCCCCCGGTCGAGCTACTGGAACCCCACCCGCGAGTGAATCGCCGGCAGTCCGTGGCACGGAACTTGCCTGATGCAGTTCAACCCTGCTTGCCCGGACTCCCCACTCATGACGATCGTTCTCACCTACGGGACCTTCGACCTTCTGCATGTCGGCCACGTCAATCTGCTGCGCCGTGCCCGGTCCTTGGGCGACCGCCTGATCGTGGGGCTGTCCTCGGACCGGTTCAACGCCATCAAGAACAAGACCTCCACCCAGTGCTATGCAGACCGCGAAGCCGTTCTGCGCGCCATCCGTTATGTGGATGGTGTGTTTCCCGAGGACACATGGGAGCAGAAGGCCGAGGACATCCGTCGCCACGGCGCCGACATCCTGGTGATGGGTTCTGATTGGGCTGGGCAGTTCGACACACTCGGCGCCCATTGCGAGGTGCGTTACCTCCCCCGGACCGAGGACATTTCCAGCTCATCGATCAAGGCGCGCATCCGACTGGATGGAATTGAACTGGCGCCCGTCGGCACTTCCCTGCCGTCCATTGCAGCTCCCAGCCGGCCGCGCTGATGTTGCCGGTATTCCACATCCAGGTCCCTGCCAACAGCGCCGGCACCGAACCGTGGCTGCAACTGCAGCCGGCCCCCCATGGCATCAGCGGCCTGCGTCTGCGTAGCCGTGACGGCAAGCGCACCCTGGCGCTTGCGTTGCATCAGCAGGGCGATGCGGTACGCGTCCAGTTGCCTGCCTCGGCGTTGCTGGAAGACACGCCGCTACGCTGGGACGTGCAGGTTGCGCTGGGCGATACGGGTGTGTTCGAGCAACTGATCGGCACGACCACCGATGGCAGAGACCGCCATTTTTTTCGTGACACAGTGCAGGGACACGGAATATCGGCCTACCTGAGCGACAGCGCCAGTTCGCTGGCGCTGTTCACTGCACCCTTGGAGCAGCACGCAACCACGGTGGAAGCCGAGAACCTGCGTGCGGCATTCCCCTCGTTGCTTGAAGAATTGCCGCTAGACGAAGACCTCGTATTGTTCGAGAGCTTCTTCGGCAAGGCCTACGCTGGCAATCCGCGTTATGTGTACGCAGCGTTGCGCAGGATGCGCCCGGATCTGCGTTGCGTCTGGGCCTACAACGGTGACGAACGGATTCCAGGCAACCCGCAACAGGTGATCCGTGGCTCCTGCGAGTACCTTCGCCTGCTGGCGCAGGCAAAGTACCGGGTCAACAACATCCTGTTCACCGCACATGGCCGCAAGCCGGAGACGCGTTACCTGCAGACCTGGCACGGCACGCCGCTCAAACGGTTGGGTTATGACATCACCGTGACCGGCCCGGAAGTCGACGCGCGCGAAAATCTGTACCGGGAATCCCGTGCATGGACGCTGCTACTCAGCGAGAACCGCTATTCCAGCGAGGTGTTGCCACGGGCATTCCGCTATGAGGGCCCTGTACTTGAAGCCGGTTACCCCTTGGCTGACTCTTTGGTCGCGCCAAGCGCGGAGCGTGAGGCCGCCCTCGCCCGTCTGGCGCTGCCTGCAAACCATCGTTTTGTGCTGTATGCGCCCACCTGGCGCGACAGCCGCCAGGTCGGGCACTGGCAGTTCGACTTCGACCTGCAGCTGGATTTGGTGAAGATCGCCCAGGCGCTGGCCCCGGATCAGATTCTGCTGTTGCGAGGCCACCATTTGATCAGCACCGGTTTGCAGGACGTGGAGCTTCCGGCGAACGTGCGCGACATGTCGCATGTGGACGATGCCAGCGAGCTTTGCGCGGTGGCCGATGTCCTTGTCACCGACTACTCCTCGATCTTCTTCGACTACGCCACCACTGGCCGGCCGATCCTGTTCTATTGCTACGACCTGGAGCACTACGCCAGGCAGGTACGCGGTTTCTACCTTGATATGCAGCAGGAGCTGCCCGGCCCGATTGCGCGCACCACCGATGAACTGGCAGTTCTTCTGGCCGACCTGCCCGCAGTACAGGCAGCGCACGCCGATCGGTACACCGCCTTCAGGGAGCGCTTCTGTTCCCTCAACGACGGCGGCGCCGCCGAGCGCGTGGTCGATGCATTCTTCGGCCCGTTTCCCGCCCGCAACCGATTCATGACCGATCTGGTGGCATTGGCTGCCGGCCGCACTGGCGACGATGACGCGCGCCTGCGCAGCCTCATCCAGCGCTACCTGCCCAGCTCCGACGCGATTTCAACGTTGCTGTATGAGCGCCTCGGCCGCGTCGACCAGCACCGCTTCCTGATCTGGTTCCTCAAGCATTGGGCGGACATGGACTGCGTTCCCCCTGATGCGCTTGCCCCTGCCCTGGCCGACGCCGATTGCAGTCGCGGTCAGCCGGCGGAGCAGATCGAGGTCGGCGCTGGCCTGTATGGGCCGCAGGGACCGCAATGCCTCGATCTGGCCACGATGGACATCGAGGGCGCTGATATTCCCGCATTGCAGGCCGCAATGCAGACCATCCGCCGCTTGCAGCCAAAGCTGGCGCTGTGCATACACCACAAGTGGGACGACGTGCTTACCATTCCCCGTTTCATCTCCGAACTTGGCATCGCCTACCGTTACATCTTCGAATGGGTGCAGCTGCCACAAGGCTCCAAAGCGATGCTGCTGGCCGAGCCCTGCGAGGACGCGCAAGCATGACGGTGAACGTGCTCGTCTTCCCCTGCGGTTCCGAAATTGGCCTGGAGATACATGCCGCCCTGTGCCATGCCAAGGATATCCGCCTGCATGGCGCGTCTTCCGTATCGGACCACGGTGAGTTCGTCTACGCACGCTATCAGCAGATATCGGCGCAGGCAGACTCCGCCGAGCTCGTTTCCCAGCTCAACGTGCTGATCGATGCATGGGGCATCAATCTGGTGATACCAGCGCATGACAGCGTGATCCCTGTCCTTGCCGACAACCAGGAGCGGTTGCACGCCACGGCGATGGTGCCTGATCCGCTCGTGGCCGCCATCTGCCGCAACAAGAACAGGACCTATGAACGATTGCAGGGGCTGGGCATCGTGCCACACGGCGTAGAACCCGGCGCCACCGGCTACCCGATATTCGCCAAGCCCGCTGTTGGCCAGGGCAGCCAAGGCGCAGAGCGCGTGGATGATGAAGCGCGGCACCGGCAACTGGCCAACAGCAGCGTCGAGTACGTCTTCAGCGAATATCTGCCCGGTACCGAGTACACCGTGGACTGCATTTCCAGCGGCATCGGCGTTCTTCTGCATGCCGCCGCGCGCTTGCGTGGGCGTGTCAAATCCGGAATCAGCGTGCGTACCGAACCTGCGACAACGGATGCCGAACTGGAGGCGATGGCACGGGGCATCGCTGCCGAGCTGCAGCTGAAGGGTGCCTGGTTCTTCCAGGCACGACGCGACCACAACGGTGTTCCGAAGCTGCTGGAGGTGGCACCACGCATTGCCGGCTCCATGGCACTGAACCGCATGCGCGGCATCAACTACCCATTGCTGAGCATCTACGCGCACATGGGGCGTACCTTTACCGTCATGCCGCAGCACTACCCGCTGGTCATGGACCGGGCATTGGGCAATCGCTGGCGGGCGGAACTGGCCTACGAGCGCGTCTATCTGGATCTGGACGACACATTGCTGGTGCGCGGCGCGCCCGAACCGCAGGTGATGGCCTTGCTGTATCAATGGAGCGCACGCAACATACCCGTGGTGCTGGTCACCCGCCATGCCAGCACACCTGAGCAGACCCTCGCGCAGCACCGCATCTGTGCCGATCTGTTCGAACGGATCGTCCACCTGCGCGATGGCTCGCCCAAGAGTGCTGCCATCACGCCGGGCGAGGCAGCCATCTTCATAGATGACGCTTTCAGCGAACGCGCCGAGGTGGCGTCGGCACGCGGCATCCCGGTATTCGACGTCGACGCGCTGGAACAGTTGCGGGAGATGCGTGCATGACGCTGAACAACGTTGCCAGCGAAGACCAACCCACGCTGCTGTCCATCGTGGTGCTGGTTTACAACACCGCACAGTACCTGCCGGCATGCTTTGACTCGTTGCTACAGCAGGACTATCGCAATATCGAAATCATCGCCATCGATGATGCCAGCACCGATGAGAGTCTGGCGATCTGCCGCGACTACGAGCAGCGCCACCCGAACTTCCGGTGCATCAGCAAGCACAACGAAGGCGGCGCCGTCTCGGGCAACCTGGGCGTATCGCTTGCGCTCGGACGCTATGTCGCGTTGGTCGACTCCGATGACAAAGTCACCGCCGACGGCTACCGCATGATGATGGAGCAGGCGCTACAGACTGATGCCGACATCGTCATCGGCCGTGCCGCGCGGCTGCAGGATGACAAGATTTCGTCGGTTGATTTCCTGTACGAGCCCTATGTCTGGGCTCGCCGCCGCAGCTTCGGTTCGGTGGACGAGTTCCCTGACGTCATCCACGACTGCTTCTACTGGAACAAGGTATTCCGCACTGACTTCCTCCGCGCGAACGGCCTGGGAATGGTGCCGGGCCTGTTGTATGCAGACCGTCCCTTCGTCCACCGTGCGTACTGGTACAGCAAACGTACCGTGATCATTCCCAGCCTGGTCTACTACTGGCGTCGGCGCCCGGAAGGCGCGACTGCCTCCATTTCGCAGAACATCCGCCACGCCGACAACTTCCGCGACCGCATCCGCTCGATGAAGCTGGAGTGGCATGACTTCGATGACGTCCCGCAAGCTGCTGGCTACCGCCGTGAAATCGCCGTTGCCAACCTGCAACGTGCCCTACACGCCGCATCCGGAATTGTCGCTTCGCCGACCTTCCGGCAGGCATTCATCGAAGCAATGCAGGAACTGCTCGCGCTATATGGCGATCTGGACTGCCGCGCGCTCGGTGCCAGACGCTGCCTGTACCTGGAGCTGATCAAGCGCGGCGAGGTGGAAGGGCTGTGCTTCCTGCTGGGGGTGACCAGTGAGCGCGGCTGGATCGCAGAGATCGATGGCGCCTGTTACTGGAAACAGCCGTTCCTGGATAACCAGGAGATCGCACTGCCACGTGCCGCCATGCGCCTGCAGTTCCCGAACATCGGCTTTTTCCGCCTCAAGGATATCGCGCTGGACGAAAGCAGCCTGTGCCTCACCCTGGAGCTGCACGACAACATCATGGCCGGATGCGAGGTCTGGTTCGAACTGCATTCGATCTATGGCGAAGGCAGCTGGCAGCTCCAGTCCGAGGGCAGGACCGGCGAGCACCATTGGCGCTACCGGCTGAACCTGCAAGCACCGGACTGGGACGCCGGCGCCCTGTACGGGCTGGTTCTGCACTACCGCACTGCAGAGGGTATCCATGGCCGTTACCGCATCGGTCAGGCAATGGTGCCACCGGGTTGGGCGGAGTCGCTCCCACTGCGCACATCACTGGGCAGCTTGATGTTCTCGCCGGAGGCCGGCGGCATGGGCTTGGCCGTCAACTGAGCGGCGCCGCGCCCGGGCACGGGAATTGCATGTCCCTGCAAGCCGGCAACCCGCCGAAATCCAACCTTTTGGTCCGCTTGCGATGACTACCAAGAAGCCGATCCCGGTCACCAGCCCCCTGCTCCCGCCGCTGGAAGAGTTCATCCCGTATCTGGAGCGGATCTGGGAAAGCCGGATACTGACCAATGCCGGTGACATGCATCAGGCGCTGGAAAAAGCCCTGTGTGCCTACCTCGGGGTGGAGCACATCGCCCTGTTCGCCAATGGCACATTGGCGCTGGTCACGGCCTTGCAGGCACTGCGGATTACCGGCGAGGTCATCACCACGCCTTACTCATTTGTGGCCACTGCCCATTCCCTGCTGTGGAACGGGATCAAGCCGGTGTTCGTCGACATCGACCCGGTCACCTTCAACCTAGATCCGGCCAAGATCGAAGCCGCCATCACCCCGCAGACCACCGCCATCATGCCGGTGCATTGCTATGGCACGCCCTGCGATGTGGAAGCAATTGGCCGCATCGCCGACAACTACAACCTGAAAGTCATCTATGACGCGGCGCACGCGTTTGCTGTCGGTGACAGCAAGGGCAGCGTATTGCGCCACGGTGACCTGTCGGTACTGAGCTTCCACGCCACCAAGGTGTTCAATACGTTTGAAGGCGGCGCGATCATCTGCCCCGATGCGCGCACCAAACAACGCATCGACCATCTCAAGAATTTCGGCTTCGTCAACGAGACCACCGTGGTTGCGCCGGGCATCAACGGCAAGATGCACGAAGTCAGCGCGGCCTTCGGCCTGTTGCAGCTCAAGCATATCGACCGCGCGTTGGAACGCCGTGCCCGGATCGACGCACTGTATCGCCAGCGCCTGGAAGGTGTTCGCGGTCTGCACTGCCTTGCGCCCGCTGCCGGGATCCAACGCAACCACGCCTATTTCCCGGTGATGGTGAACGACGATTTCGCCCTGTCGCGTGATGCGCTGTACCAGCTGATGCGCAGCGAGAACATTCTGGTCAGGCGCTATTTCCACCCGTTGATCAGCCAGTTCCCCATGTACCGTGGCTTGCCCTCCTCGCTGGAGAGCAATCTCCCCGTGGCGCAGCTTGCCGCCAGTCAGGTCCTGTGCCTGCCGATCCATCCTGACCTCAGCGACGCCGAGGTGGAGATGGTCTGCAGCTTGATCACCGCGCAGGCCCGGGTGCGGGCGGCATGAGTGAAGCGGTACCCTGGCGCTGGCGCATCACCTCGCGCTGGCTGGGCGTTCCACTGCTTGCGCTGTGGCGGCTGCTTGATCTGCTGGTTCCAAAAAGCAAGGACCGCTGGGCGTTCTTCGACCACCCGTTGAAACATGGGCAGTTCATCGAGAACGCCAGGGCCGTACATGAGCAGGTCAAACACGACCCCAACGTGCATTGCCACGTCTTCGTGCGCGGTGGCCGGTTGCCGATGGACATCGAGCAGACTGCGCATAGCAGCGTATTCATGCTGGATACCCTGCTCGGACTGTGGCGGCTCAGCCGCTGCGGTGTGCTGCTGCTGACCAATTCCACCTCACTGGACATGTCGCTGGGCTGGCGCGATGGCAGCTACGCGGCACTGGCACCGGTGCTGCGTCGGCGCGTGGTGATCAACCTGTGGCATGGAATACCACTGAAGCGGCTGTTTGCCCTAGCCAACCCGGAACAACGCCGGCACGGCGACCGCGACGAGCGCCGCCGACGCGAGCGCGGGTTCTATGACGGGCTCATCGCATCATCCGATATCGACGCGCTGGCGATGACAGCCATTTTTCATCCCATCCCGCCTGCCAACGTCTGGGCCACAGGTCTGCCACGGAACGACTTCCTGCGCCTGCCGGAAAATGCGCTGCCGGCACCGCTGCGCGCGGAAATGGCACATCTGCAACAACTGATGGCCGGCCGCCGACTGGTTCTGTACGCACCCACGTATCGCGATGCCAGCGTGGCAGAACAGCGCACCTATTGTTTCAGCGCCGATGAGCTGATGCGCCTGGAGGCGCTGCTTGCCCGGCACGATGCGGTACTCGGTTACCGTGGCCACTATCTGGTCAACGCACCGGCGGCGTTGACCGCAGGCGCCCTGCAGAACAGCACGCGCCTGCTGGACCTGGGCCATGCGCGGTTCCAGGAGATCGCCTCGTTGCTGCGCCACAGTGCCGTCGTGGTCACCGACTACTCGTCGGTATACATCGATGCACTCTATCTGGACCTGCCTGTGATCGGCTTTGCGTTTGATCTGGATCACTATCGTCAGCACCAGAACGGGCTGCTGTATGACCTCGATCTGGCATTCCCCGGGCCGATGACGACGACCTTCGACGAATTTCTGTCACAGCTGGCCAGCGTCCTGGCACGGCCCTGTTTTACGCCCGACCACGATTACCGCACTGCGCAGCGCTTGTTCTTCCGCCACTTCGACAGCCACAACACGCAGCGTGTTGTGCAACGGGTGAAGGCGGCCATCGTTGCGCGAGAGAAACAGTGATGCCCGTACCCCTCCCCTCGCCGCTGGTCAGCGTGGTAATGCCGGCCTACAAGGCCACCTGGCTTGCACAGGCGCTGGAAAGCATCCGTCGCCAGACCTACCGACCGCTCGAAGTGGTTATCTGCGACGACTCCCGTGACCAGGCCGTGCAGACGATGGTCGAGGCTTTCGCCGCGCGTGTCGATTTCCCGGTGCGCTACGCGCGCAACCCGAACAGGTTATGGGAAGTTCGCAGTACCGCCCGCGCGATTGGCTTGGCAAGCGGCGAGTACATCAAGTTCCTGCATGACGACGACGTACTGCATGACGACTGCATTGCCAGCCTCGTCGATGCCTTTGATCGCGTGCCGGAGCTGGCGCTGGCAGCCGTGCGCCGCCGCCTCGTTGATGAAACCGGCAGCCCGTTGCCGGATGAACCGGCCACCGCATTTCCTGCCCACCATGACGTACTGATCCATGGGCATGACCTGATCGATTTCTTTGCCGACCACAGCCTCAATTTTCTCGGCGAGCCGAGTGCGGTGCTGTGCCGGCGTGCCCCGCTGCTGGAAATGGGCGAACAGCTGTCCGCACTCAATGGCGAACCGATCCGCTGGCTTGCTGACCTCGCCATGTACGTCAAGCTATTGCGTCAAGGGCCCGTGGCGATGATTGCGCGTCCGCTGGTCGATTTCCGCATCTCCCGCCTGCAGTTCAGCCAGCAGGGGCGTGACCGTCCCGGCATCGGCGAGCAATGGCACCAGAAGTTCCGCAACGCGCTGCGTGAACTGGGTTGGTGCCGCGGCGGCGACACAAGCAAGGTTCGCATTGCTGCGCTTGAACTGCCGGAACAGATGCAGCCCATCGATCTTCCGCAGGCGCTGGAACACGCCATGGAAGTGGCCCATACCCGGGCTCCGCTTCTGGATTGGCAGGCGCGCAGAAGACCGAGCGTCGCGCAGCAGGCCTGGCTTGGTGCACGGCTTGGCGACGCCGCAACGCCGCTGATCGACATCATCGTGATGGACGATGGCTGCTCGCCGACGGCGCTGCGCCGCTCGATCGCAAGCGTACATGCAGCGATGCCGCTTCCCGGGATGCGGCACATCCATGTCGCGGCTGTAGTGCACGCAACAGATGGCAACCCTGTTGCCGGACCACGAGCTGATTCAGCCGCCGCCCTCCTGCGCGGCAACGCACCGTGGCTGATGGTGCTCAACGCGGGCACTGAGCTTCTCGCCTCCGGTGTCGCGCGGCTGCTTGCCGAGTTGCTGGAAATCGACGAAAAAATCTGCGCGTTGCGGGCGGACGAATGGCACCGTGACGCCTCCGGTGACCAACATCCGATGCTGCAGGGCCGGTTCGATCTGGATCTGCTGTTGGGCGACCCGGCCAGCTTGGCACACCATTGGATATTCCGTCGCGCGGCGGTGATGGGTGCTGGCGGATTCGATGCGGATGCTGGCGCTGCTGCGGAGCTGGGATTGCTACTGCGCCTGGTCGGGCGGCACGGTGACGCTGCCATCCGCCACCTGCCCGAGCCGCTGCTGATCTGTCACCCCCCGCGTCATCCGGCACAGGCGTTTCAGCCTATCGTGCTGGAACACCTGCATCAGAGCGGTCACCCGCAGGCATCGGTGACGGCGCTGCCCAGCGGAGTACTGCAGGTCGATCACGGCCACAGCAGCGAACCCACGCTGAGCATCATCGTGGTCGTGTCCGCAGATGTCCGCTTGGCATTGCTGGAACGCTGCGTCATTTCTCTGCTTGAGAAGACCCGTTACTCGAATTACGAACTACTGCTGGTCGACAACGGGGCTGAACCAGCAATCAGCGCCTGGATGCAGCAGGTGGAGGCGCTGGCAGCAGACCGTATCCGCTCATTCCGCCTCGAGCCTTCCCTGCGTCATGCAGCAGCATGCAATCTTGCCGCCACCCAATCCGACGCCGACTTCCTGTTGTTCCTGCGCCCGGAAGTGGCGGTACTGCAACCGGAATGGCTGCATCAGCTGATGGATCATGGCCAGCGTCCCGACGTGGGCGTGGTGGGCGCCAAGACGATATGCGGCGAAGGCCGGATCACCCATGCAGGCCTGGTGCCGGCGCTGTTCAACAGCGCTGGATTCGCCTTTGCGGGCCTGCCAATGGATGCTGCGGGCTACATGAATCGCCTGCTGGTAGCACACGCGTGCACGGCCGTCGCCGACAGCTGCCTGCTGGTGGCACGTGGGCTGTTCCACGAGCTGAGTGGCTTTGACCACGAGGTTTTCGCCGAACACGGCGCCGACGTGGATCTGTGCCTGAGGATTGCCCAGCGCGGCCTGCGCTGCATCTGGACGCCACATGCATTGCTGCTGCATTCGCGTGAAGCCACGGCACTGCAGGTGGACGTAGAGGACACGCTGCTGCAGCGCTGGCAACCCGAACTTGCCGCTGACATCGCTTACAACCCGAGCCTGCGTCTGGACACCCCAGGCGGCTACCGCCTTGGCGAATCCGATTTTTCCTGGCAACCACTGCCGGCGCGACCGCAACCCCGGATCCTGGCGCAACCCGCCGATCCTTGGGGCAGCGGACAATACCGTGTCATCCAGCCATTCGAGGCCTTGAAACGCGAAGGTCATATCGAAGGTGTTCTCTACGCGACGCTATTGCACCCGCTTGAACAGGCGCGGATCGATCCGGATGTGGTGATCCTGCAGCGGCGCGTCGGCGATGAAGACCTCGGCCGCATGCAGCGCATGCGTGGATTCTCGCGTGCGTTCAAGGTCTACGAACTGGATGACTACCTGCCCAACCTGCCGGCCAAGAACGTGCACCGCGAACATATGCCCCGTGATGTGCTGCGCAGCCTGCGCCGGGCGCTTTCTCTGGCTGACCGGTTCGTGGTTTCAACCCCCATGCTTGCCGACGCATTCGCCGGATTTCATCAGCACATCCGCGTGGCGCCCAATCGCTTGCCCATAGACTGGTGGCGGCCGCTTCCCGCTGTGCCGCTGAACACTACGGGCAAGCCGCGGGTTGGCTGGGCCGGTGGGCTGGGCCATACCGGCGATCTGGAAATGATTGCCGATGTTGTCAGCGAATTGGCGCAGGAAGTGGACTGGGTGTTCTTCGGCATGTGCCCGGACCGGCTGCGCCCCTATGTGGCCGAGTTCCATCCCGGCGTGGATATTGCGCAGTACCCGCGCGCCTTGGCACTGCTGCGGCTCGACCTGGCCATCGCGCCGCTGGAGCAGAATCGTTTCAACGAGTGCAAGAGCAACCTGCGCCTGCTCGAGTACGGCGCCTGTGCGGTGCCGGTGGTGTGCAGCGACGTCGGTCCGTACCGCGACCCTCGCCTGCCGGTCACCCGCGTGCGCAACCGCCACCGCGAATGGGTGTCTGCCATCCGTGACCATCTGGCCGATGCCGGCGCACGCCGGCAGGCGGGCGATACATTGAAGAGCGTGGTGCACCGCGACTGGATGCTCGAAGGTGCCGGGCTGGAGGAGTGGCGTGCCGCCTGGCTGCCCTGATCACGCCTGCCCAGGTATCGCCATGACGGCCGCCGGTTCTCCGGCGGCCGTTTTCGTTCTGGCAGCGGCGAATTCGATGGCATTGCCACGCCCCGGGGTCACCGTGTCGGAAAGCCGACACGCTTCCGCGCCTACAGCGACGTATTCACGAACATCAAGACCTTCATGGTTCCGGCACGCAACTTGCAGTTGCTCCAGCAGCTCCCCACACGTTGCCCGGAAACCCGCACGATGTCCCACTCCATCACCTCCGTTCTCTCCCAGATCCGCACGCTGCAGAACCAGGTCGGGCAGACCGCGCCCCTCGCCGACGTTCCGCGCAGCAATGCGATCCAGGGGCTGGCCGAGGGCAATGCCGTTGCCGCTCCGTCCTTCAGCCAGGCCTTGCAGGGCGCCATCAAGGGTGTCAACGAAGCCCAGCAGAAGTCCGGGCAACTGGCCGCCGCCTTCGAGCGTGGCGATGCCAGCGCCGATCTGGCCAAGGTCATGGTCGCCTCCCAACAGTCCTCGCTGGCGTTCCGCGCCACCGTGGAAGTCCGTAACCGTCTCGTCCAGGCTTACCAGGACGTGATGAACATGCCGCTGTAAGGATCCGCACGCATGGCACTCGCGCTGTCCAGAGAATCACTGAATCCGGAACGGGCTGGGGCCTGGTTCGACCGCCTGCAAAGCCTGCAGATCACCCGCCGCCTGGGCTTGATGGCAATGATCACGGTCGCCGTCGCGGCCGGCCTGTTCGTGTTCTTCTGGGCGCAGAAGCCACAGATGATGCCGCTGTACACCGGGCTGGACCAGAAGGCGACCGCCGAGGCCACCGACCTGCTGCGCTCGGCGCAGATCCCGTTCGAGCTGGATGCCGCAACCGGCGCAATCAGCGTGCCGGAAAAGAACGTGCATGATGCGCGCCTGAAGCTGGCCGGCTCCGGCCTGACCGAAAGCGGTCGCCTGGGCTTTGAAATGATGGAGCGCGACCCCGGCTTCGGCGTGAGCCAGTTCGTCGAAACCGCGCGCTACCAGCACGCGCTCGAAACCGAGCTGGTGCGCACCATCAGCAGCCTGCGCCCGGTACGCGATGCCCGCGTGCATCTGGCCATCCCCAAGCCCAGCGCCTTCACTCGCCAGCGTGACGTCGCCAGTGCCTCGGTGGTACTGGAACTGCGTGGCGGCCAGCAGCTGGAACGCAACCAGGTGGACGCCATCGTGCACATGGTGGCCTCCAGCATTCCCGATCTGGCGCCCGAACGCGTCACCGTGGTCGACCAGAGTGGGCGCATGCTCACCATTGCCGATCCCAACAGCGACGCGGCGCTCAACGCTGCCCAGTTCGACCAGGTGCGTCGCCTGGAAGGCTCCTACAACCAGCGCATCCGCGAACTGCTGGAACCGATGACCGGCGCAGGCCGGGTCAATCCGGAAGTCAGCGTGGACATGGATTTCTCGGTCACCGAGGAAGCCCGTGAGCTCTACGGTGCCGAGCCGCAGAAGGTGCGCAGCGAGCAGGTCAGCGAGAACACCAGCACCACCGCCGGCCCGCAGGGCGTTCCCGGTGCTGCCAGCAATACCCCGCCGGGCCCGGCCGCCGCGCCGCCGGCAACCGCCAGCACGCCGACTGAAACCTCCAAGAACGCCACCCGCAACTACGAGCTGGACCGCACCCTGCAGCACACTCGTCAGCCGCCTGGCCGGGTCAACCGCGTCTCGGTTGCGGTGCTGGTGGACCACGTGCCGCGTGCCGGCGCCAACGGCAAGCAGACCGACCAGCCACTCAGCGCCGCCGAATTGACCCGCGTCGAAGCGCTGGTCAAGCAGGCCGTGGGCTTCAATGCCGAACGCGGCGACACCGTGTCGGTGATGAACGCACCGTTCGTGCGTGAATCAGTGCCGGTGGAAGCGCCCAAGTGGTGGGAAAACCCGCAGGTCCGGGACGCACTGCGTCTGGTTCTTGGCGCCATCGTGGTGCTGGCCCTGCTGTTCGGCGTGCTGCGCCCTGCCCTGCGCCAGATCACCGGCACGCCGAAGGCCTTGCCAGGAGCGGAAGACCCGCTGCGCGCCGACGTGCAGGTTCTGGACGATGGCACCGAAATGCCGGCGCTTGCGGCCGACCGCCTGCATCTGGACGGCAGCCCGGCACTGGCCTTGCCGGTGGACGCCTACGAAGAACGCCTGCGCATGGCCCGTGAAGCAGTGAAGACCGACTCCAAGCGGGTTGCCCAGGTAGTGAAGGGATGGGTGTCAAATGACTGATGCAATGCCGATGACCGGCGTGCAGCGTGCCGCCGTATTGCTGCTGTCGCTCGGTGAGACCGACGCGGCCGAAGTGCTGCGTCACATGGAACCAAAAGAAGTACAGAAGATCGGCATCGCCATGGCCACGCTCAGCGACGTCACCCGCGAGCAGGTGCAGCAGGTAATGGATGATTTCGGCGCCGAGCTGGGCAACAAGACCTCGCTGAGCGTTGGCTCGGACGACTACATCCGCAACATGCTGGTGCAGGCGCTGGGCAATGAGAAAGCCAGCAACCTGATCGATCGCATCCTGCTCGGCCGCAATACGACCGGCCTGGACGCCCTGAAGTGGATGGACCCGCGCGCGGTCGCCGACCTGGTGCGCAACGAGCACCCGCAGATCATCGCCATCGTCATGGCCCACCTGGAAACCGACCAGGCCGCCGAAGCACTGAAGCTGCTGCCCGAGCGCACCCGCGTTGATGTGCTGCTGCGCATCGCCACCCTCGACGGCATTCCGCCGAACGCGTTGAACGAGCTCAACGAGATCATGGAGCGCCAGTTCGCCGGCAACCAGAACCTGAAGTCGTCGAACATCGGTGGCGTGCAATGTGCTGCCAACATCCTCAATTTCATGGACGGCGGCCAGGACCAGGCCATCCTCACCGAGATCGCCCGCATCGATTCGCCGCTGGGCAGCCGCATCCAGGACCTGATGTTCGTGTTCGACGACCTGGTCGATCTGGACGACCGCGAGATGCAGCTGGTGTTGCGCGAAGTCAGCGGCGAGCGCCTCGGCCTGGCCCTGCGTGGTGCCGACATCAAGGTGCGCGACAAGATCACCCGCAACATGTCCCAGCGTGCCGCCGAAATCCTGCTCGAAGACATGGAAGCCCGCGGACCGGTGCGCCTGTCCGATGTGGAAGGTGCACAGCGCGAAATCCTTGCCATCGTCAAGCGCATGGGCGATGAAGGCACCATCACCCTCGGCGGCGCTGCGGAGGCCATGCTGTGAACAATGCCGTGCGCTGGCTTGCACCGGATCTCAACGCGCCCGCTGCCGTGCCGGCGCTGGACGACATCGATCTGGCCTCGCTGGAAACCATCGTTGCCGAACCGCCGGCGCCGCCGGTGCAGCTGCCGACGCTGGAGGAGATCCAAGCCATTCGCGACGCCGCGCAGGAAGAAGGCTTCCAGCAAGGTCACGCCGATGGCTACGCGCAGGGCCAAGCCGAAGTACGCCGTTTGACCGCACAGATAGAAGGCATCCTCGACAACTTCAGCCGGCCGCTGGTGCGGCTGGAAAATGAAGTGGTCGGCGCACTCGGCGAACTGTCGGTACGTATTGCCGGCGCCCTGATCAGCCGTGCTTACGAGGCGGACCCGTCGCTGTTGAAGGATCTTATCGATGAAGCACTGGACACCGTCAGCGGCACCAACCGCGATGTCGAGGTGCGCCTGCACCCGGATGATATCGCCGCCATCAGCAATCTGCTGACGCTGCCAGACGGGCAGCGGCTTGTGCCTGACCACAGCCTCAGCCGTGGTGACCTGCGCGTGCATGCCGAAGCCGTGCGCGTCGACGGCACGCTGGATGCACGCCTGCGCGCCGCCCTGGCCACCGTATTGCGTCGTGCTGGAGCCGCACAATGAACCCGTCGCAATCCCCCTCGCCCGCTCCTGCCGATTGGTCCGCTGCCCGCAATCTGCGCCTGGCCGCGCGCCTGGATGGCATCTCGCTGGATGCTGGCGGTGGCCATGGCCTGGTCCGCGAAGGCATCCTGCGCCGCGCGGTTGGCCTCACCCTGGAAGCCGTTGGCTGCGAAGCGCCGATGGGCGCCAGCTGCAAGGTCGAGATCATCGATGGCGGCTGGGTCGATGCCGAGGTCGTCGGCTTTTCCGGTGACCGCACCTATCTGATGCCCAGCGCCGAACTGCATGGCCTGCTGCCCAATGCTCGCGTGGTGCCGTCCTACCGCCGCGGCGGCGTTGAAGTCGGCGAAGGCCTGCTCGGCCGCGTCATCGACTCCGATGGCATCCCGCTCGATGGCAAGGGCCCGATCCGCGCCGAAGGCGTCGTCGGCATGGCCGGCGTGTCCATCAACCCGCTGGCGCGCGAACCCATCACCCAGCCACTGGACGTGGGCGTGCGCGCGATCAACGCGCTGCTACCGATCGGCCGTGGCCAGCGTGTGGGGCTGTTCGCCGGTTCCGGCGTCGGTAAATCGACCTTGCTGGGCATGATGACCCGCTTCACCGCCGCCGACGTGATCGTGGTTGGCCTGATCGGTGAACGTGGCCGCGAAGTCCGCGACTTCGTTGAATCCACGCTGGGCGAAGAAGGCCTGCGCCGCGCCGTGGTCGTCGCCAGTCCGGCCGACCGGCCGCCGCTGGCACGCCTGCACGGTGCGTACCGTGCCACCGCCATCGCCGAGTGGTTCCGCGACCAGGGCTTGAACGTACTGTTGCTGATGGATTCGCTGACCCGCTTTGCGCAGGCCCAGCGCGAAATCGGCTTGTCGGTGGGCGAACCGCCTACCACCCGCGGCTATCCGCCCTCGGTATTCGCCAAGCTGCCGGCATTGGTGGAACGCGCCGGCAACGGCGCAAAAGGCCGTGGTTCGATCACCGCGTTCTACACCGTGCTCACCGAAGGTGACGATCCGCAGGACCCGATTGCCGATGCCGCGCGCGCCATTCTCGATGGCCACATCCTGCTGTCGCGCCGCGTTGCTGACAGCGGCCTGTACCCGGCCATCGACGTCGAGTCCTCGGTCAGCCGCGTGGTCCAGGACATCGCCGATGACGTCTGGCGCGCCCGCATCCGCAAGCTCAAACAGCTGGTGTCGGCCTATACGGCCAACCGCGACCTGATCGCGATCGGCGCCTACCAGCGCGGCAATGATCCGCTCACCGACGAGGCGCTGGATCGTTGGCCGGAGATCATGGAATTCCTTGGCCAGGACGTGCACAACGCCGCCGACCTGGGCCATAGCCTGAATGCATTGCACCAACTGGTAGATAGTGAGACGCCCGCATGAGCCCTAGCCGCCGCCTGGATCCGCTGCTGCGCCGCGCGCAGGACCGCGAAGATGAAGTCGCCAAAGCCCTGGCCGAACGCCAGCAGGCCTTGGACATGCATCAGTCGCGCCTCTCCGAGCTGCGCCAGTACGCCGAGGAATACGCCAACGCGCAGCTGGCCACCACCAGCGCCGCCCAGCTGCTCAACCGCCGTGCCTTCCTCGACCGCCTCGACAACGCGGTGGAAGCGCAGAGCAAGACCGTGGACAGCAACCAGGAGCGCGTTGAAGCCGAACGCGCACGTCTGCTGCTGGCCAGCCGCGACAAGGCCGTGCTGGAACAGCTCGCTGCCAGCTATCGCGCGCAGGAAAAACAGGTAGCCGACCGCCGCGATCAACGCGAGATGGATGATCTCGGCGCCCGCCGCGCACGTCTGAAGAAGACCGAGGGCGAAGGAGAAAACCAGTGAATGTCCTTCCCTCAGCGCTCTCCTCTGCCGGCAACGTCGACAGCAACAGCGCGCCGCGCAGCAGCACCGACAAGAACGCCGACAGCGGCTTCGATGCAATGCTCAACAGCAAGCCCACCACGCAGAAGCCCGCAGCCAGCAAGCCAGCCAGCAATGACCCAGCGCAGGCCAAGGAAACCCGCGCCGACGACAGCGCCACCGAGGCCAGCACCGAGCAGACCAGCACAACCAACAGCAATGCGGGTGATAACGACAAACCCGAGGCAGCAGGCACGGACACCGATGCGCCCTGGCCGCCGTTTGGCTTGTCGGCAATCGTTGTGCCAGCTCCGGAACCGGCAGCGCAATTGCCCGCAGCGCTGGCCGCCGCCACCCAGCAGGCGGCACCGGCAGCTCCCGCTACGGGCGCAACCCCGGCCCTGCCTGGCGCTGCAGCTGCAGTTGCTGGCGCCGCGCCAATGACGGCCCTGAGCAGCGACGACGTCACCGCGGAGTTGACGTTGCCGATGACAGCCGCCAACGATGATGCCGGCGAGCTCAATGTCGATGTCGACACGCCCGCACCAGCCGCGTTTGCGTCGCTGCTGCACAACCAGGCCCTGCAGGAAGTACGCAGCACTGCCCCGGCCAGCAGCCTCACCGCGCCCACGCCGACCCCGGATCTGAATGCTGGCGACTTCGACGAGGCCATCGGCGCCCGTGTCGGCTGGCTGGCGGAGCAGAAGATCGGCCACGCCCACATCCGCATCAACCCGGAAAACATGGGCCAGATCGATGTGAAGCTGCAACTGGACGGCGACCGCGTCCACGCCAGTTTCAGCAGCGCCCACGCCGACGTCCGCCACGCCCTGGAAAGCAGCCTACCGCGCCTGCGCGAAATGCTGGGCGAACAAGGCCTGCAGCTGAGCCATACCGACGTAGGCCAGCAATCCAGCTCGCAGCAGCAGAACGACCAAGGCGAAGCCGGCAGCGGCCTGGCCACCGGCAGCGCACACGACAGCCCCGACCTGCCAATCGCAAGCAGCCAGAACCTGCGCCTGCGCGGCCTGCTCGATGCCTATGCCTGAAGCCCCCAGCAAGCCACGCCACGCTGTAGGAGCGGCGTAAGCCGCGAAGCAGACAACGCCAGATATACCCAACCTCTCAACTCAGGCGGGGTTCCTGCAACAAAGATTGTGGCCCTCACAGCCAGACCGCATCCCAAAAGGCATAAAAGCGAACCGAAGTAACCAGCCCTGCCCTGACCGGATTCATCACGATATACCGGGCAATAGCCCTTAAGTCATCTTCTCTCCGCATTGCCCGATCATGGAAACCACGCCCCCAGACAGGTCGGCACGCTGAATCCGGCAGGTACCGGGCTGTGTTGCTTTTGATGTTTCGAACAAGGGCACTAAGGCAGGATTTATCCCCTAACTGGATAAGCCCATGCCAGTGATCCGGCATCAACACCCACGCCATCAATTCCGCGTCGCGCCACAATTTCGGGTTATGGAGAGCCCGGGCCATTTCGGTTGCAAGCTGATGATCCAGAAATATCGGCACACGATTATTTGTGGTGAAGGTGATCAGGTAGAGCTGACCCGCTGCGGAAGCGCGGCCCTTGCGCAGCGATTTGTGTCCTTTGTAAGGATTGCTTGGCTGTAGCGGCATTGGCCGAGGTTGGGACCAACAGCGGCTGAAAGCAGTCAGTTGGTTGGGCAAGTCTGTGTCAGCGGAGCCGGTGTTGGCTTCGCGGCTTACGCCGCTCCTACAACCAAACCATCCCCACACCCGCGTCAATTTCCCGCCATCTGCCCACTCACTTCCTCCGGCACGGCCCTTGCATCTGCTTGGGCAGCAATCCTGAGGAGCTCCACGTGGCCGTTGCCGCTGATAAAAACCGCAAAGCTGAACCCACCAAGGAAGCGGCAAGCAAACCGCGGCGCTCGTTGTTGGTCCCCGCCCTGGTCGCCGTATTTGCCGCCGCTGCTGCGGGCGGCGGCGTCTGGTACTTCACCCAGGGCAAGGCCGATGCTGCAGCCAGCAAGGCAGCCGCGCCCAAAACCCCGGCGCCGGCACAGTACTTCGCGCTGGACCCGGCGTTCGTGGTCAACCTCAGTGGTCCGGTCGACGGCCCGCGCTACCTGCAGGTCGAAGTGCAGCTGATGACCCGTGATCCGCTGGCGCTGACCACACTGCAGACCCATGCGCCGGCCATCCGCGCCAAATTATTGATGCTGTTCTCGCAGGTCGAGCCGACCCAGATCGCCGACCGCGCCGGCAAGGAGAAGCTGCAGGCCGCCGCGCTGGCCGAAGTACAGAAGCTGATGAAGGCCGAGACCGGCCAGAACAGTGCCGACGAATTGTTGTTCACCAGCTTTGTGACCCAGTAAGGCGCCACGATGAGCATCAACGACCTGCTGTCCCAAGACGAAATCGACGCCCTGCTGCATGGCGTGGATTCCGGCTCGGTCAATACCGCCGAGCCTGCGGCGGCACCGGGCGAAGCGCGTTCTTACGACTTTGCCAGCCAGGACCGCATCATCCGTGGGCGCATGCCGACCCTGGAAATGGTCAACGAGCGGTTCGCACGCTTGTGGCGCATCGGCCTGTTCAACCTGATCCGCCGCTCGGCCGAGTTGTCGGTGCGCGGCATCGAGCTGATCAAGTTCGGCGACTACCTGCACTCGCTGTACGTGCCGACCAACCTCAACCTGATCCGCTTCAAGCCGCTGCGCGGTACCGGCCTGATCGTGTTCGAGCCGACCCTGGTATTTGCCATCGTCGACAACTTCTTCGGCGGTGATGGCCGTTACCCCACCCGCATCGAAGGCCGCGAGTTCACCGCCACCGAAATGCGCGTCATCCAGCTGATGCTCAAGCAGACCTTCACCGATCTGCGCGAAGCCTGGGGCCCGGTGATGAATGTCGATTTCGACTACATCAACTCCGAGATCAATCCGCACTTCGCCAACATCGTCAGCCCGCGCGAATACGTGGTGGTCAGCCGCTTCCACGTCGAGCTGGACAGCGGCGGCGGCGATATCCACATCACCCTGCCGTACTCGATGCTGGAGCCTATCCGCGAGCTGTTGGATGCAGGCATCCAGAGCGATCGCAACGACCGCGACGAAAGCTGGGCCATCATGCTGCGCGAGCAGCTGGATACCGCCGAAGTCGAGTTATCCAGCGTGCTGGCCAAGCGCCGCATGAGCCTGCGCGAGCTGACCAAGCTGAAGATCGGCGATGTGCTGCCGATCGAAATGCCCAAGCAGGTGCCGCTGTGCGTGGAAGGCATCCCGGTATTCACCGGCGAGTTTGGCGTGTCCAACGAACGCAACGCCATCAAGATCACTGCTACCCATCCTCCGGGAAAGCGCCCGAGCGTCCCCGTGATTCAGGAAAACACCGATGAATGACAACCAATCTCCCGAAGCTGAAATCGCCGCAACCCCGGCGCAGTTCGCCAACCTGCAGGCCGACGATGGCATCAGCACCGATCTGAATCTGGACGTCATTCTCGACGTTCCGGTGACCTTGTCGCTGGAAGTCGGCCGCGCGCGTCTGCCGATCCGCAACCTGCTGCAGCTCAACCAGGGCTCGGTGGTGGAACTGGAACGCGGCGCCGGTGAATCGCTGGACGTGTTCGTCAACGGCACCTTGATCGCACATGGCGAAGTGGTCGTCATCAATGATCGCTTCGGCGTGCGACTGACCGATGTGGTCAGCCCCAGCGAGCGCATCCGGAGACTGCGTTGATCGCATTGCTCGCCTATGCCGCACCGGCCGCCGCCAAGGCGGCCGTGCCGGTCGGCCAGCATGCGGCCAGTGGGCCCGGCCTGTTTGGTGCGTTCGTCACCTTGTTGCTGGTACTGGGCCTGATCATCGGCCTGGGATGGCTGCTCAAGCGCATGCCAGGCGGCGCGTTCCGGCCGGCCGAGGGCTTGAAGGTGGTGGCCAGCATCAACGTCGGCGCCAAGGAGCGCGTGGTGGTAGTCGACGTCAATGGCCAGCAGCTGCTGCTGGGCATCACCGCCGGCGGCATCAGCACCCTGCACCAGCTGCCCGAGCCGTTGCCGCAGACGCCTGCGCCGGCCCTGCCCAATCTCAAACAATTACCGAATTTCGCCCAGCTGCTGGCACAGAAGCTGCGCAAGGACTCCTGATCATGTCGGGCCAACGTTTCAACTCAAGCGGTTTGAACTCACGCGCCTGCTGGCAGCTGCTGCTACTGCTGGCGATGCTGGCATTGCCGTTGTTTGCATGGGCCGCACCCGGCCCGCAGATGCCGGCATTGCCCGACGTGAATGTCGGCAAGATCGGCGGCGCGCCGGTCAGCCTGCCGCTGCAGACCCTGCTGCTGATGACGGCGATCACTCTGCTGCCGTCGATGCTGCTGGTGCTCACCGCCTTCACCCGCATCATCATCGTGCTCGGTCTGCTGCGGCAGGCACTGGGCACCGGGCAGACCCCGTCCAACCAGATCCTGCTTGGCCTGGCGCTGTTCCTGACCGCGATGGTGATGATGCCGGTCTGGGACAAGGCGTGGTCCACCGGCATGGCGCCGTATCTGGATGGCCAGATCGATTTCCAGACCGCCTGGCAGCTGACCACCGCGCCGCTGCGTGCCTTCATGCTGGCGCAGGTGCGCGAGACCGACCTGATGACCTTCGCCGGCCTGGCCGGGCAAGGCCCTTACGCCAGCCCGGACGCCATCCCCTTCCCGGTGCTGGTTGCCTCCTTCGTCACCAGCGAGCTGAAGACCGCGTTCGAAATAGGCTTCCTGATCTTCATCCCGTTCGTCATCATCGACCTGGTGGTATCCAGTGTGCTGATGTCGATGGGCATGATGATGCTGTCACCGATGCTGGTCTCGGCCCCGTTCAAGATATTGCTGTTCGTGCTGGTCGACGGTTGGGTGCTGGTGGTTGGCACCTTGGCGGCAAGCTTCAACGCTGTCTAAGCGTACCCAGGGCCTGGAAACAAACAGGCCCGGCCTCAGTGGAAGTCGCGGCTGCGCACGTCCAGGCTGCCCAACAGCGAAGACAGGTCATCCATGCGGCGTGCGATCAGATGACGCACGCCGTTTTCGGCTTCCAGACGCCCACTGACCTGCATCAGCCGTGATTCCAGGAATACCTGCCGCTGGCGCTCGGCCAGCTGCCGCCAGACCACCACATTGATCTGGCCGAACTCGTCCTCCAACGTGATGAAGGTGACCCCGCTGGCGGTTGCCGGCCGCTGCCGGCCGCGCACCAAGCCGGCCACCAGCACATTGCCGGTACTGCGCATGCTTTCCAGATCCCTGGAACTGCGGCAACGACGCGCGCTCAGTTGCCGACGCAGGCGGGCAAGCGGATGCAGCTCCAGCGTGGTTCCGAGCAGCGCGTAGTCCGCGTTGAGATCCTCGCCAGCACTGGGCACCGGCAATGCGACATCGGCCTCGGCCGTGGCAGGCTGGTCGTCGAACAGCGGCCGCTGGTCTTCCACGCCGGCAATCGCCCAACGTGCCCGATGGCGGTTGCCGGCCATGCCACGCAAGGCACCGGCATCGGCCAACAAGGCACGCGCGCGTGTATCCAGATCCGCGCGCCGGCACAGGTCGGCGATATCGGTGAACGCGGCCTGCGCCCTGGCCTGCTCGATGCGCAATGCGTCTTCGGCATTGAAACCACGCACCAGGCAGAAGCCCAGCCGGATCGCCAGACGCTGGTTGTCGCGCTCCCATTCCAGCGAGCACTCCCAGCCGCTGTAACGCACATCCAGCGGTCGCGTCGCCACGCCATGCCGGCGCACGTCCTGCAGCAACTGGTCCGGACTGTAGAAACCCATCGGCTGGCTGTTGAGCAGTGCACAGGCGAACTCGGCCGGATGGTGGCATTTCAACCAGCTGCTGGCATAGGCGATCAGCGCGAAACTGGCAGCGTGGCTTTCCGGAAAACCGTAGCTGCCGAAGCCCTTTATCTGCTCGAAGATGCGTTCGGCGAAGTCCAGCGGATAACCGCGATCCAGCATGCCTTCGGTCAGCTTCACCCGATGCGGCTCCAGCCCGCCATGGCGCTTCCATGCCGCCATCGAACGGCGCAGGCCATCAGCTTCGCTGGCGTTGTAACCGGCGGCGACCATTGCGATCTGCATCACCTGCTCCTGAAACAGCGGCACGCCCAAGGTGCGCTCAAGCACCGCCTCCAAGGCGGCTGAGGGATAACTGACTTCCTCCTCACCGGTACGCCGGCGCAGGTAGGGATGCACCATGTCACCCTGGATCGGGCCGGGGCGGACAATGGCCACCTCAACCACCAGATCGTAGAAGGTCTGTGGCCGCAGCCGCGGCAGCATCGCCATCTGCGCACGCGATTCGATCTGGAATACGCCCACCGTATCGGCGCGACTGATCATGTCGTAGGTGGGTTTATCTTCCTGCGGGATCGTCGCCAGGGTGTAGTGCAGGCCGCGATAACGCTCGATCAGGTCAAAGCAGCGCCGCACTGCGGTAAGCATGCCCAGCGCCAGCACATCGACCTTCATCAGGCCCAGGGTTTCCAGGTCATCCTTGTCCCACTGGATCACCGTGCGCGCGTCCATCGCCGCGTTCTCCACCGGCACCATGCTGTGCAGGGCGCGCTCGGAAATGACGAAGCCGCCCGGATGCTGGGACAGGTAATGCGGGAAATCGACCAGCTCGTTGGCCAGTATCAGGATGCGCCGCAGCAGCGGGCTGTCCGGGTCGAAGCCATGTTCGCGCAGGCGCTCGGCATCGGGAATGCTGTCCGACCAATGGCCGATGCAGGACGTCAGCTGGGTGATCACATCACCCGGCATGCCCAGTACCCGCGCCACGTCGCGCAGTGCACCGCGGCCACCGTACTGCGTGGCCACCGCCGCCAAGGCAGCACGTTCGCGGCCATAACGCGAAAACACGTATTGAATGACTTCCTCGCGCCGCTCGTGTTCGAAGTCCACGTCGATATCCGGCGGCTCATCGCGGTCGTCTGAAATGAAGCGTTCGAACAGCAGGTGGCTGTGCGAGGGATCCAGTTCGGTGATGCCCAGCACGAAGCACACCACCGAATTGGCCGCCGAGCCACGGCCCTGGCAAAGGATGCCGATGCTGCGTGCATGAGCCACCAGGTCATGCACGGTGAGGAAGTAGGAGGCGTATTTTTTCTTGGCGATCAGGCCCAGTTCTTTCTCGATCAGCGCCTGCGCTTCAGGCGTCGCGCCTTCCGGCCAGCGCCTGCGCGCGCCGCGCGCCACAAGCTCTGCCAACCAGCACTGCGCCGTATAACCGGCAGGCACCACCTCACTGGGATACTGGTAGTCCACCGCCTCTTTCAGATCAAAGCCGGCACAACGCCGGGCGATGCACAGACTCTGCTGCAGCAGTTCGGCGGGGTAGATCGCCTGCAGCGCCGACAGCGGCCGCAGATGCCGCTCGCCGTTGGCAAACAGGCGCTGCCCGGCTTCGGCAACGGTGACCCGATGACGGACGGCAGTCATCACATCCTGCAACGCCCGTCGTCCACGCGCATGCATATGCACGTCACCGGCCGCCACAAGCGGCAGTTGCAGCTGCTCGCCCAGTGCCTGCAACAACTGCAGGCGGGCCTCATCATCTGCACCGTGGTGCAACTCAACCGCAATCCAGCAGCGCTGCGGGAACCATTGCCGCAGCTGCATGCCCTCGGCGGCATCTGGCTGCAGGCCCGGTAACCACAGCGCCAACAAACCGCTACGATCAACTGCCGCGATATCTTCGGCCAATAATCGATATTCACCCTTCTCCGCACGCCGCCGCGCCTGCGTAATCAACCAGCACAGCGTTTGATAACCCGCAGCGTCTTCCACCAGCAGCACCAGCTTGGCACCGTTTTCCAACTGGATTTCGCTACCAACAATCAGCGGCAATCCGGTTTCCTTCGACGCGCGCCAGGCCCGCACGATGCCGGCCAGCGTGCATTCGTCGGTGATGGCCAGCGCCTTGTAGCCATGCGCCTTGGCCCGCGCGAACAGCTCATCCGCCGTCGATGCGCCGCGCTGGAAACTGAAGGCGGACAGGCAATGCAGTTCGGCATAACCGGTACTCATGCGAACCAGCCCTGCAGCATGAAACCGCCCTCGCCGCCCACCTCGCGCCAGGCCCAGGCCTGCTGGCCGAAGCGGGTACTGACACGATAGTAATCACGGCGCACGTCAGCGCCGTCCCACCAGCCGCTTTCAATCCGCTCTGGTGCCGACAACAGCTCCGGGCTTGCCCCCGGCCAAGGCTGCGGTGTGCGCAGCAACCAACCGGGCCGCACTGGCGACGGCAGGCTATCGGCGTTTGAAACTGCCGCTGGGGCTGCCTCAGCACGCCAGGCATGCTCGGGACGATGATCGGCATGTACGCGCAGCCCGTGCACGGATTGGTCGCCCAGGCGTGCGCGCAGACGTTCGCGCAACTGCTCCCACGGCATGCTCTGCTGTGGGCGGGTGTCGAACAGCTCGCGGTGCTCCGGGACGAAGGCCGGCAATTGATCGGCACGCAGGCCGAACTGGCGCACCGGCGCCGGCAGCTTGGCCTGCTCCAGGCGGCTGCGGGCAATCTCGAACAACAGGCTGGCATCACGTTCGGCCGCCAGCAGGCCGATTTCCACCGTGGTGGCTGGCCGGTCCTCGTGTTCCAGCAACAGTGCAAAACGCTGCACGCTGCCGTCGCGCCCGGCAAGAAACGCGGCCAGATCGGAGGTCAAACGCCGCAGCGGGAACAGCAGCGCCTGCGAGGATTCCACCTCGTAGCCCAGCTCGATGCGCAGCTCGAACACATCCGGCGGCTGGTACGGCTGCAGGACGAAGGGTCTCTCGCCCAACAAGGCATCCAGTTGCCGCAGCACATCGGGCGCAAAGCGGCGATTGATGCTGGCCCGTGGCAAAGCCTGCAACTGTTTGACGGTGCGGATGCCCATGCGCGCGAAAGCGGCCGATGCACTGGCACCAAACCCGGCGCGGGCCACCGGCAACTGGCCAAGCAATGCCAGCAACCCTGCCTCATCCACGCAGATGCCATCACCGGCATTGGCCAGGGCGCGTGCTGCCACCGGATTGGGGGCCAAGGCGATCCGATGGCGGAAACCCAATGCGCCCAGCTCCTGCCGCAGGCGTGCCTCGAACTTTGGCCATGGCCCGAACAACGCCAGACTGTGTTCGATCTCGATGATCAAGGCCTGCGCATACTGCAGACTTACCTGCGAACTGAACTGATACGCCCAGGCGGCAAGAAAACGATGCCACTCCGACTGTGCGTCGGGCTCGTAGGGATGTATTTCAAACCCGGTTGCCAAGGCCTGCGCCGTCACCAGCGATTGCCCTGCCTTCAAGCCCAGCGCTGCCGCTGCTGGATTGACCGCATGCACTACCCGGCGCTGGCTCGGCCCGCTGATCAGCACCCGCGCGGCTGCCGGCTCGGCGCAGGCGCGCAACACGCCATCCATGGCCAGATGTGGCAATAAAATGCAGGCCCAACGCATGGCTTACTGCCCCCGGGCAAAGGGCAGCGGCCGCGAAGGCACCATGCCACCGCGGCACTTCAACACCCGTAGCTGTGCCGGCTGCGCGTCGATGGCGATACGCAACGCTGCAGGTGAAGGATTCTTTGCCGCCTGCAACGGGCGGCTGGCAAAGCCCAGTGTCTGCCCGGATTCGGCCGCCACCTGCAGCCGCCGCAAGGCCTTGTCTTCGGCCAGCTGCGGCCAGCACAGCACTGCGCCACAACTGCCCGAGCGCAGGCATTGTTCGGTGGCCCAGAGCGCATCGCGCTGATCGGCCGCCTGCACCACCTGCAACTGGCGCAGGTCGATGCCCGCCGCCTGCCAGGCCGGTGCATACGGAATATGGGGCGGTGCCACCAGCACCACACGCTCGCCGGCCTGGGTCAGCCGCGCCAGGCTTGGCCACAGCAGGCGCAATTCACCCACACCTTCGGCAGGCAGCAGGATTTCGCTCAGCGCCGATTCTGGCCACCCGCCCGTCGGCAACGCCGCATCCAGTTGCGCATAGCCGGTGGGCTGGCGGCTGGCCGGCAACGGCGCAGGTCGGCCGCGCCAGACCCGGCGTTCGTGCAGCAGGCTATCAAGGGCAACAACCGCGCCCATCAGCCGCGCCGCACCAGGCCACAGAAAACGCCCTCCACGGCGAAATCCTGACCGGGCTGCACCTCAATCGGTGCATAGGCCGGATTGCGTGGCAGCAGGCGCAGCGTTGTGCCACTGCGTGCGAGCCGTTTGATGGTCAACTCGCCATCCAGCCGGGCAACCACGGTCTGCCCGTTGCGTGCATCACTGCTGCGCCGCACCCCGACCAGGTCGCCATCCAGAATACCGTCGTCGATCATCGAATCGCCCTGCACGCGCAGCAGGTAATCCGGGCGCACCGCAAACAGGCGCTCATCCAGTGCCAGCGTATCGACCAGACCGGCATCGGCACCGATCGGCGCGCCGGCGGCAACCCGCCCGAGAACCGGTACCTGCAGCAATTCCGTGCGTGCGCCCTGGCCCGCCGGGCGGATCCCGCGTGCCTGACCGGCAGTCACTTCGACCAGCCCGGCCTCGCTCAAGGCCAGCACATGCTTGCGCGCCGCGCCCCGTGAAGCCAGCCCACAGGCACTGGCAATTTCAGCCAGGGACGGCGCCTGCCCGTGGCCATTCACCTGGTCACGGATGTAGCGGAGGATGGCGGCACGGCGGGGGCTGAGGTCGGTCATGGAGTACATTTGTACTCCATCTACACAAAGCCCGCCAGCGCTTAAGCACCTCCATTCAGGTGAATATGGGGAACACGGCGGCGCTGTTATGTTGCGCGCCATATGGACCCCAAAGTCCCGATAAAACCGTATCCCTCACTGCCGCAGGCCTTGCGCAGCGTCCCGCTGCGTACCATTGCGCCGGTGACCACGCTGGCGTTGCTGTGCTTTGCGTTCTGGCTGTGGTTTGACGGGGACAGGCTTGCAGCCGTCATCAGCAGCCTGCTGGCAGGCCTGGCCCTGCTGGCCAGCGCATGGATCCATCAACGTCAGCCCCGTCTGGAAATCGGCGGCGCGCTGCTATGCCTGGCCACGGTGGGCGGCTGCCTGCTGTCGGCCTGGCAACTGGGCAGCACTGCGCTGCCATGGACCTACCTGGCATTGATGTCGAATTTCTTCATCGTTCGCAATCAGATCGCCACCGCGCTCAACCTGCTGCTGGTGGCGGGCCTGCTGCTGATGCCGGGCCTGCTGCTGGGCCAGCCTTCGCAACTGCAGGCACTGATCGTGATCGTGCTGGTCTTCGGTTTTGGCTACCACTTCTCCCACCGCCTGCAAGGTGACCGCACGCGACTGGAAATGCTGGCATCGCTCGATGCCCTGACAGGCATCCCCAACCGGCGAGCCCTGGAAAGAGCGTTGCAGGCGCATATCGACGGTGTACGCGCTGAACGCTTCCGGCAAGCGCTGGTGGTGATCGACATCGACAACTTCAAGGAGGTCAACGACCACTATGGCCACGGCGCCGGTGATACCGCGTTGTCCGACCTGGCCGCCATCCTGCGCTTTGAGCTGCGCGAAAACGATCAGGTATTCCGTTTTGGCGGCGAAGAGTTCGTGATCCTGGTTGACACCGGCAGCCGGGAAGCATTGGCCCGCTTCAGCGAACGCCTGCGCAAGGCTGTCTATCAATCGCTGCGCGGCCCCGGCGGCCGCATCACCATCTCGGCAGGCGCGGCGATGTATGCAGGCGAGCAGCGTTGGCAGGACTGGTTTGCGCGTGCCGATGCTGCGCTGTATGCGGCCAAGGGGAAAGGGCGAAACAGCGTGGTGGTAGCGGAGTAACGCCTGTTTTGATGTTGGTTTTGGTTGCTGTGGGTTTTGCTGTGGGTGTTGCTGTGGGTGTTGCTGTGGCTGTGGCTGTGGCTCTTGCTGTTGCTTGATGCTGTTGCTTGATGCTGTTGCTTGATGCTGTGGCTTGATGCTGTGGCTTGTTGCTGTTGCTGTTGCTGTTGCTGTTGCTGTGGCTTGTTGCTGTTGCTGTGGCTTGTTGCTCCCTTCTCCCGCCTGCGGGAGAAGGTGGTGTGCAGCACCGGATGAGGGGAGCTTTGGCTTTGGCTTTGGCTTTGGCTTTGGCTTTAGCTGTGGCTTTGCTCTGATTGATGAAAAGCAGAACAGGCAACAGCAGGAGCTACCCCTCCCCAACCCTCCCCTGTGCCTGCGGCACAAGGGAGGGAAGCTCCCCTTCCCAGCCCTCCCTGGCATCTGCGGCACTAGGGAGGGAGCAAAACTCCACACCGTTTGCAGAAGAAATCCAGCAAACGAAAGGGCCGCTTGCGCGGCCCTTTCTTTACGTCAACAAACACGCATTCCGATTACGAACGCAGCGGGATCACGCGGATCTCGACGCGACGGTTCTGCGCACGACCAGCTTCGGTGCTGTTGTCAGCGATCGGGTAAGCCTTGCCGGCGCCCAGGGTTTCAATGCGCTCGCGCTGCACGCCCTGTGCGGTCAGGTAGGCCGCAACCGCATCGGCACGCTCCTTGGAAATACGGTTGTTCACCGCATCGGTACCGATGCTGTCGGTGTGGCCTACCACTTCGATCATGGTCTGGTTGTACTCACTCAAGGTGCTTGCAACGCCATTGAGCGCACCATAGAACTGCGGCTTCAAGGTGGTCTTGTTGAAGTCGAAGGTGATGCCATCAGGCAGGCTCAAGGTGATGTTGTCACCATCGCGCTGCACGTCGATACCGGTGTTGGCAGTGCGCTCACGCAGTGCGCGCTCCTGGCGGTCCTGGTAATTGCCAACCGCAGCGCCACCCAGTGCACCAATACCTGCGCCCACCATTGCACGCTGACGACGTTCGGTGGCGTTGCCGCCGCTGAGCAGGCCGGCAGCAACACCGATAGCCGAGCCGATCAACGCGCCCTTGCCGGTCTTGTTCTGCTGCTGGGTCTGATTGCCGTACTGGTCCTGCTGCACATACGAGCCACCGGTAGCGCAGGCCGAGAGGACGGCTGCCGTCACCAGACCAAGGGAAAGATTGCGAACAACAGTTAGGGTGGTCATCTGAGTCTCCTGATAAGCCGGACGGGCCAGCGTGGATTTGCCGGGCAAGCATAAACATCACGACGCATTCCCTGTGTGCACCCATACCCGCTTCACGGGTATCCATTCATCTAACTGTCTTGCACGTTAAGCCCGTGTCAGCGGCAGCGCTGATAAGCGGCCAGGGCGGCATCACGCCCCTGTGCCAGATCCACCAGCGGCTGCATCGGGTAGCTTGGCGCATGTTCGGCCAGCAGCTCTGGAAACTGCCACGGCGCGAACCGCGCCTTGAGCGGCAGCGCGGCCAGCTCGGGCACCCAGCGGCTGATATAGCGCGCCTGCGGATCGAACTTCTGCGCCTGGGTCACCGGGTTGAATACCCGGAAATACGGTGCCGCGTCGGCACCGGTACCGGCGATCCACTGCCAGCCCATGCTGTTGTTGGCCAGGTCGGCGTCCACCAAGGTGTCCCAGAACCAGCGGGCGCCGTGCTGCCAATGCATGCGCATGTGCTTGCACAGGAAACTGCCCACCAGCATCCGCACCCGGTTGTGCATGTAGCCGGTGGCCCACAGCTCACGCATGCCTGCATCGATGATCGGAATACCGGTGTGCCCCTGCTGCCAGGCTTCCAGCAAGGCCGGTTGCGCCGGCTCCCAGGCAAAACGCTCGAAGCGCGGATTGAGGTTGCTGTCACTGGTCTGCGGGAAGTGATGCAGCAGATGCCAGGAGAACTCGCGCCACCCCAACTGGCGAATATAGCCATCAATATCGGCATCGCGGCCGGCGCTGCGCATGCCTTCCAGCGTATGCGCGATCCGCCACGGGGCGATCTCGCCGAAATGCAGGTGCGGCGACAACAACGAGGTACCGGTGCGATCGGGCAGATCGCGCTGCTCGCGGTAGCCGTTGAGCGCACCTTCGGCGAATACCTCAAGCGCTTCGTGCGCGCCGCCCTCGCCCGGCTGCCAGTGCTCCCAGAAGCCGGCATCCCAGCCCAAGCGCGGTTGCAGGCCCAAGGCCTGCAATGGCAGGCTGCGCAGCGTGACTGCATTCAAGCTGCGCGGCGCCTCGGACAAGGCCGGCAGCCGCCAGCGGGTCAACGCGTTGCGCCAGAACGGGGTGAATACCTTGTACGGGCCACCCTGCAGCGTGGCCAGCTCCCAGGGTTCGAACAGCAGATAACCGTTATGGCTTTCAACCTGCACGCCCTGTTCGCGCAGCCCACGCTTGATCGCCGCATCACGCGGCTGGGTGGCCGGCTCGTACTTGCGATTCCAGTAGACCGCCTCGGCGCCGGTTTCGGCGATCAGCGCCTGTAGTTCGGCCATGCTGTCGCCACTGCGCAGCACCAGCGTTGATCCGATCGCACGCAGCTGGGCATCCAGCTGCTGCAGTGAATGATGCAGCCAGGCATTGGAAGCCGCGCCCGGCGCCCATGCACCCTCTTCCTGCGGCGCATGGATGTAGACCGGCACAAACTCATGGCCAGCCTCAAGCGCGGCCTGCAACGCTGGGTTGTCACGCAGCCGCAGATCGCGACGGAACCAGACAATGGCGGTGGACATGCAGCAGCTCCGGCTTATTCGAACGAACCAACCGAATCGTGGCTCAGGTTGTCAAAGCGCGTGTACTCGCCGAAGAATTTCAGCTTGCACGAACCGGTGGGGCCGCCACGGTGCTTGCCGATGATGATCTCGGCCAAGCCCTTGTCCGGCGAATTTTCCTTGTTGTAGTAATCGTCGCGGTAGATGAAGACGATCATGTCCGCATCCTGCTCGATAGCGCCGGATTCGCGAAGGTCGGCCATCACCGGGCGTTTGTCGGTACGGGTTTCCAGCGAGCGGTTGAGCTGTGACAGCGCAATCACCGGCACGTGCAGCTCCTTGGCCAGACCCTTGAGCGAACGCGAGATCTCCGAAATTTCGGTGGCGCGATTTTCGCTGTTGCCCGGCACGCTCATCAGCTGCAGGTAGTCGATCACGATCAGGCCCAGGTCATGCTCGCGCTTGAGCCGGCGGCACTTGGAACGCAGGATCTCCGGCGACACGCCCGGCGTATCGTCGATGAAGATCTTGGTTTCCTTCAGCATGCGGATGGCGCCGGTGACGCGGCTCCAGTCCTCGTCTTCCAGCTGGCCGGTACGCAGGCGCTGGGCATTGATGCGGCCGTTGGAGGAAATCAGACGCATCGCCAGCTGCGATGCGGACATTTCCATCGAGAACACCGCCACGCCCTTTTTCGACTTGATTGCCGCGTATTCGGCAATGTTCAGGGCAAAGGTGGTCTTGCCCATGGCCGGACGCGCGGCCAGGATGATCAGGTCGGTCGGCTGAAGGCCGGCGGTCATCGCATCGAAATCGTTGTAACCGGTTGGCAGGCCGGTGATGTTGCCGCCATTTTCAAAACGGTTGCGCAGTTCCTCGAAGGCGTCCTTCAACGCGCCCGGCATGGCCACGAAGTCGGTGCGCCCGCGCGCGCCCTGCTCGGCAATGGCGAACACGGACTTTTCCGCTGTCTGCAGCAGCTCGGAGCTGTCGCGCCCTTCCGGCTGGAAACCGTCATTGACGATGTCCGTACCCACCTGGATCAACTGCCGCAGCACCGCCTTGTCGCGCACGATCTCGGCATAGGCGCCGATATTGGCCGCCGACGGCGTGGTGCTGGCCAGCTCGATCAGATAGGCGCCATCGCCGACCATGTCCAGCTTGCCCTGCGATTCGAACCACTCACCCAGGGTGACGGCATCGAACGGACGGTCGCGCTCGGAGAGCTCACGGATCGCGCGGTAGATCAGCTGGTGGTCGCGGCGGTAGAAGTCCTTGTCCGTCAGTGCCTCGTTGACCCGGTCATACGCCTCCGGCGCCAGCATCAAGCCGCCCAGTACGGCCTGTTCGGCTTCCACCGAATGGGGGGGCACGCGCAAGGCGTCAATGCGCTGCTCGGTACGATCAGAGCGGTCGCTGCGGTCACCGCGGTCGCGGTCGGAACGGAAACCAGTACGGGCGGACATGAAAAGCGTATTTCCTGCAATAAGGCCGTTCGGCCATGGTAGGTGGGCATGGCCCACCGGGATACGTACAAGTCTGTGGATAACCTGTCCACAACCCAAGCGCCCAGCGACGCGGGAGTGGGCTGGCATACAGAAACAGACCCGGCGCCGTTGCAGCGCCGGGTGGGGATTATCGCATGTGCGGCGCCCGCGCCGGCCGCCACAGGCCCGGGGTCATGCCTTGTGCTGCTGGTGCTCGGTCCAGGCCAGGAACTTGTCGACATACCCCTGCAGGAACTTGCGGGTGCCGTCATTGGTGATGGTCCCGTCAGCCTCGATCAGGCCGTCCTTGAACTGCAGGAAGGCTTCCGGCTGTGGCATCACCGCCAAGTCGACGAATACCAGCACGTTGCGCAGGTGCTGCTGGGCCAGGGCGCTGCCGATGGCACCGATCGAAGTGCCCACCACGGCTGCCGGCTTGCCGGCGAAGGCATTGTCGCCATACGGGCGCGAAGCGGTATCGATGGCGTTCTTGAGCACGCCGGGAATGGAGCGGTTGTATTCGGGGGTGACAAACAACACCGCATCGGCCGCACGTACCTGGTTCTTCATGCGCGTGCCCTGCGCGGGGAACTGCGTATCGTGGTCCTGGTTGTAAAGCGGGACGTCGCCGATCTGAATGTATTCAAACTTGGCGCGGTCACCGGCCAGCTTCTCCAGCGCCAACGCCAGCCGCCGATTGATGGACTCCTTGCGCAGACTGCCGACGAAAACCGCGATCTTGTACTGATTCATGGTCACCTCGCTCCGGAAGAAAGATACAGGCTAGAGGCTATCGGCTTCGCAACAGGTGAAGGCAGCGGCCCGTCTGCGCGTTGCGCTGGCGGAGCGGTACCGCCTCAGGGGTGCAACCGGCCAGTCACCCCGCCGTAGGCCAGGCGCACCGTCTCGAATCCATATTTCTGCTCAAGCCGCTTGATGATGAAGTGCCCGCGCGCCATGTCCTGGTAGTAGCCGGTGAACATGGTGTTCAAGGTGGCCCCGGCCACCGCACCGATCACCGGCACGGCCTGCGCGACAAACTTCTCCGACACCACAACGCCGAACTTGCCAGCGATTTTCTCCACCACCCTGGCCAACCATTTGCCGGCCTCTTTCGGGCCCAGCCCCAGCAGCACGCCATGGCCGCCACTTACCGCGCTGCCGGCCAACTCAGCCGACAGATGCCGCATCACTTCGGTGGTGAAGCCGCGCGCCAGGTAATAGCCAGTCTCGCTGGCATCGTCCTTGCCCGAGTTGCCACCCAGGGCAAACACTTCCAGGCAGGCCTGGCGGGTGAGCATGTCCGAAAGATCAAAGCCCTCGCTACGGGCAACATCGGCAACCGCACGCATGATGATGGTGGTCGACAGCGGCAGTTCGATCGCCAGCGCCGGCAGACCGCCGGCACCGCCCAGCGCCCCGGACGCGGCCGCTGCCAGCTTGTGCAGGCGTGGCGAAGCGGCCTTGCCGGGTTGCTTGTTGTCCATCGTCCACAACGCCGTCTGCGCGGCCTTGTACAAGGCCGCCTCGGTAACGCCCTGGATACGCGACGACACCGCCGTGGGCAGCTTGCGCACCGCGAATTCCAACGGCGAGCCGATCAGGTTGGCCATCTTGGCGGTGAGCGTGGGTGATTCCAACAAGCCCACCGCCCGCTGGAGATCGGCCAGGTCCTGCGCATTGTCGTGCAGGCGCGGAACCAGTGCGCTCATCGCCCTCAGCCCGCTTCCGGCAGCCCGGCCAACGCGCCCATGAACTGGCGGTAGTGGCGCAGCTCGGCGATGGAATCGTGCACGTCGCTCAGCGCGGTATGGCTGGAGGTCTTGTTGACCCCGGCGGCAATGGCAGGCGACCAGCGCTTGGCCAGTTCCTTGATCGTGGACACGTCGAGGTTGCGGTAATGGAAGTACTTCTCCAGGCGCGGCATCTGACGGTGCAGGAAACGCCGGTCCTGGCAGATCGAGTTGCCACACATCGGCGACGCGCCGGCCTTGATCCACTCCTGCAGGAAGGCAATGGTTTTGGCTTCGGCCTGGCCTACGCTGGTGCTGCTGTCGAGCACGCGCTGCCATAACCCGGAGCGCTGGTGCTGGTTGCGGTTCCACTCGTCCATGGCTTCCAGCACCTCCACGGAATGATGGATGGCAAATTCCGGCCCTTCGGCCAGCACATTGAGCTGGCCATCGGTGACCACGGTGGCGATCTCGATGATGGAGTCGTTGTCCGTGTCCAATCCGGTCATTTCCAGATCAATCCAGATCAACCGGTCATTGCCTGCGCTGTTGTCCGCCATGTGCTGCCTCATGCTGGGGGCCGGCGGTCAAAGCCCGCCCGGCCGGAATATCGGTGCACATGATACCCCCGCTACAGGTGCGGGCCGCGTCAAAGGTCGTCGGGGCTCAACAGCGGACGGCCGCGCTTGGCACGGAAATAATTGGTCAGGCGCAGGCTGGCGTCCTTCGCCAACACCCCACCAAGCACCTGTACACGGTGGTTGTGACGCGGATCAGCCAGCAGGTCGAACACACTGCCGCAGGCGCCGGTCTTGGGGTCGGTAGCGGCAAACACCACCCGCGCGATACGCGCATGCACCAACGCCATCGCGCACATCGCGCAAGGTTCCAGCGTCACATACAAGGTGCTGCCGACCAGCCGATGATTGCCCAGCGCCTTGCCGGCCTCACGCATCGCCACGATCTCGGCATGCGCGCTGGGGTCATGGTTGGCGATATTGAGGTTCCAGCCCTCGCCCAGCAGCGCGCCATCGGCACCCACCAGCACCGCGCCCACCGGTATTTCGTCGAACTCACGCTGGGCGCGGTCGGCCAGCGCCAAAGCGTGGCGCATCCAGTGTTCGTCCGTCACCGCTTCGGCAGCGTCGTTGGCCGGGGTATCGGTCACTGCAGACCACCCTGCTGGTTGCGCAGGCAATGACGGCAGCTACCGACCGGCACCTGCATCGCAGCAGGCAGGCTGCGCGTCCGTGAAAACATGGCTTGCAACTCCGACGACCAGGGCGGGGCCCGACCCGGGCATTTTACGCCAAGCGGCGTTCGACGCGTCCTGTTACCAACCCCACATCGGGCACGGCACAGGCGTCATCCTACCTATTGCGCAGGTGCCACCGCGCCCACCGGCATGCCGGTATTGGCGTCCGCGGCAAGCGAATAGACATAGCTATCGTCATAAAGACGCACTTCCAGCTTGTCCCGCCCGCGCCGCTCCACCGCGTAGACGCTGCCTTCCCACTTGCCGGTCATGGCAGTCATGGGGTCGATATCGCCCAGCCTGCTTGCATCGATACGCAGCACGACCCTGTCTTTTTCATAGGACGGCAGCACCTTGCTGAAATACTTGGCGTACTGGCCCGAGGTCACTGCGCCATAGGAACTGGAACTGGGGTGTGCCACCAGGAAGGCAAACTGTTTGTCGAAATCGATGCCGGACAGATCAACCTCGGCCTCCGCGCGGCGGCTGAGCCCGGGTGCGCTGAATGCATCGAACGCATCGGCACGGGTGATCGGGAAAAATTCGATATCGCTGTAAGCCGGCAGCGATGCCTGCCCCTCCACGCCAAGGCCAGTGCCTTGCAGCAGGGTTGATATCGCCTGCGTGCCGCTCAGCATCGGGCGCGTGCTTGCATCGAACGTGCTGGCCGCCTGCAGCGCCTCGGCCTTGCCGCTGAGGGAGAGATTTCCCTCCTGGTCGCAACCGCTGAGCAGCGACAACGTCAACGCACCACCCACTACAAAACAGAGCAACCGCTGGCGCATGCAATTCGTCCCGGACAAAGCTGCTGACCCGCAGCGAAGCTGCCAATGATGCTATCCGCTTTCCTGCATGTATGTAGGAAAACGCCTACCAAGGGCGCGGGCTACGACAAGACGGCGAAGACAGTTGCAAGCCATCGCCGCGCCTGCGCTCCCCGCCCCACTCCTGCCGGTCTAGCCGGCAGCGCCGAGCTCCCGCTGGTGCACCGAAACACGATTCCGGCCGCTGCGCTTGGACACATACAGCATTTCATCAGCGGCCTTGAGCACGGCCTCCACCTCAAAACTGCTCTGCGGCCAATTGGCAACGCCCAATGAAATGGTAATCGTGCCGACGGTCGGAATCTTCATTTCCTCCACCGCCTTGCGCAGACGCTCGGCTACCTGGGCCGCAGTTGCCAGGGTGGTGGATGGCAGCAGGATCAGGAACTCTTCACCCCCCACACGCAGCGGCACATCATAGGCACGACAGGCCTCGCGCATGCGCTGGGCAAGCTGCTGCAGTGCTGCGTCACCGGCTGCATGGCCGTGGATATCGTTCACTTTCTTGAAGTGATCGATATCCATCGAAATTACCGAGAACGTGGTTGCCTGGCGCTCGAAGTTGGCCAACGCCTCGTCCAGCCGCCGGCGATTGCCGAGCTGGGTCAGCGGATCGGTGGCGGTGTCCTCGCGCAGCTTGGTGAAACTTTTATGGAAGGCGTCGATACCGATCAACAGTGCCTTTTTCAGCTCGCGCGATTCGAAATACCAGGACTTCACCGAGCGGATGTCCTTCGCCGAGGACGGATCCTCCATCTTGCGCGCGCCATCGGCCAGCAGATGCAGCGGGCGCGAAATCAAGCGGGCACTCCACAGGATCAGGATCAAGGTCAGCAGGGTGGCCGGCAGCGCCCTGTACAGCGTGCTCTGCATCAGCTGGGCCAGCGGTGCCAGTGTGGCCGCCTCCGGCCGCTGGGCAACAATCCCCCACCCCGTCGAAGTCACCGGCGCATAGCCCGCCAGCATCCTGACGCCCTGCGAGTTGACCGTGCCGCCCTTGCCCGACTGGCCGGCCGCGACGCGGTCAACCACGACATTGTTTTTCACCAGATCGCCAACCCGCTTGGGGTCGGGGTGGTAGATGATGCGTTTCTGCCGGTCCACCACATAAAGATAAGAGCCGTCGACATAGAAGTGCTGGCCGAGCAGCCGGTCGAGGATGTTTTCTTTCTGCAGGTAGATCGCGCCGCCCACCGCACCGAGATAGCGGCCGGTCGCGGAAACGATGGGATGATTGATGAAGACGATGAAGTTGCCCGTCGCCGACTGATAAGGCGCACTGATCAGCGGACGCTTTTCCCGCAGCGCCGTCTTCACCGCCTCACTGCCGAGCACCCTGCCCTGCAGGCCCAGGGTTTCCGGCGAGGTGGCCAGCACCTTGCCGGTCGCATCGAAGATGGTGATGGAGTTAAAGCTCTTGCTCATCATGCGCAGACGCGCGGCTTCTTCCTCCAGCTTGGCCACGTCATCCATCTTCATGGCGAGCAGCTGCGCGGTGTAGGCAAGCTGCAGCTGGGAGGCCTGCAGGAAGTCTTCGGTGCTTTTGGCCAGCTTGTTGGCGTAGGCGTAGTTGCCGTCCAGCGTGGTGTCCACCAGCTGCTGACGCTGCACGGTATAGCTGGCGTAGAAGGTGTTGGCGAACGGCACCAGTGCCCCGATCAACGTGAGCACGAGTATGAGTTTTCGTAAATCCATGGGGTCCGACGCGAGCGCTTGAAGGTATTGCCGCGATCAGCCCATGCATACCCGGGCGCGCAGCTCCCCCAAGCCGGCGCGATTCTAGCAGCGGAACCACCACCAGAGGTGCGCGCCTGGTACACATGCCGCCTTCGCCGGTACGCGCCCGGCAACTTGCCGCAAATAAAAAAGCCGCTGGGATCAGCGGCTTTTTTCAAGTCTGGCGGACAGAGTGGGATTCGAACCCACGGAAGGTTTGACCCTTCGCCGGTTTTCAAGACCGGTGCCTTCAACCGCTCGGCCATCTGTCCGTTACGCGTTGTTGCCCCGGATAGCGTCCCGGGGTGCGCATTCTCGCATGCTTGCCGGCGTTTTTGTTCAACCGGCCTCGATTGCCAGTGCGCCGGCCATCGAGGCACGGATCTTCTCCTTGGCCCGCTCGCAGGCGCCGCCGCAATGCAGGCGGGAGGCCTCCAGTTCGGTGGGCAGGTGCTCGGCCAGGAAGTCGATGAATACCCGCACCGCCGGCAACAGCCCGCGTCGTGAGGCGAATACCGCGTGACAGATGCCCTGCGGCAGCGACCAGTCCGGCAGCACAACCTCCAGCTCGCCATTGCGCACAGCCTCGGCGCAGACGGTTTCCGGCAGCATGGTGATGCCGAAGCCATCCTTGACCATGGATTGCAGCAACGGGAAATCAAACCCCGCCACGCGTGGCTGCAGCTCAACCCGGCGGACTTCGCCGCCTGGGCCGTGCAGTTCCCAACGCTGACGCGCTTCGTCCTCACTGATGCTCAGGGTGACGTGGTTGGCCAGGTCTTCCGGGGAAGCCGGCCGCCCCGCCCGGTCCAGATAGGCCGGGCTGGCAACCAGCAGTTCCTGCACCTGGCCGAAACTGCGCATCACCAGGCTGCCGTCATCATCCAGCCGCGAACGCACGCGCAGGGCGACGTCATAGCCTTCATTGATGATGTCAACACGACGATTGCTGATATTCAGCTGCAACCGCACCTTCGGGTATTGCTCAAGGAATTTGGGCAGCAGTTTGGGTAGCTGCATCTGCGCCAGTGACACCGGCACGCTGGCACGCACCAGCCCGCGTGGCTCGGCGCTGAGCCGGTCCACCACCTCTCGCGCAGCCTGGGCTTCAGCCAGCATGGTCTGCGCATGCCGGTGCACGCTCATGCCCACATCGGTGACCGCGAAGCGGCGTGTCGAACGCTGCAGCAGGCGCACGCCCAGGTCGGTTTCCAGCTGGCTGATGCGCCGGCTCAAGCGCGATTTGGGGATGCCCAGCGCTCGCTCGGCAGCCGCGAAGCCGCCATGGTCGACCACCATCGCGAAGTAATACAGGTCGTTGAGGTCCTGCATGGATTGATCCCACTATTGGAACGAACCGGAGAATTTAAACACCTTTGTCCTGTATTTACAAATCAGACCACAAACAGTCCTGATTGCCAGCCCGACTGGATTAGATGCTTACCTATTCAGGTTTTCGGATGTGGCTACTGCGGCGTTTCGGAGCCTTCCCGGTATCTGCTTGCTCGCCGAAAAAGGCCGCGCTACGCCTGGCAGATCGATGGAACTTGCTAAGCCTTGTAGCTAGTCGCGATGGAAATGCGCCTGGGAATTGGCGGAGGCTGCCGGCTTACTGCATGACGCCGCTTGCCGAGCGTGGCTCGGCACTACATTGCGGTGCGCAGGCGACTGGCCTTTCCTCGGCCAACAAAAACGCCGCGGTTCCCGACGGGAGCGCGGCGTTCTTTTTTTCAGCGCAGCCATGCTGCGTTGGGGGCTCAACGAATGAGCGCCCGTCTGCTGCATGGCACCGCCAATGCCGAGCATGACTCGGCACTACATCTCGCTGATCAGGCGATGCGCTCGGCGCCGCCCATGTACGGGCGCAGCACTTCGGGAATGGTGATCGAGCCATCGGCGTTCTGATAGTTCTCCATCACCGCGATCATCGCGCGGCCGACAGCCACGCCCGAGCCGTTGAGGGTGTGCACCAGCTCCGGCTTGCCGCCCGGATTGCGCCAGCGCGCCTGCATGCGACGGGCTTGGAAATCGCCACAGTTGGAGCACGACGAAATCTCGCGGTAGGTCTGCTGCGACGGCAACCAGACTTCCAGGTCGTAGGTCTTGATGGCCGCAAAGCCCATGTCGCCAGTGCACAGCAGCACCTTGCGGTACGGCAGCCCCAGCTTCTGCAGCACGGCCTCTGCACAGCTGGTCATGCGCTGGTGCTCGGCGTCGCTGTCTTCGGCGGTGCAGACGCTGACCAGCTCCACCTTCTCGAACTGGTGCTGGCGGATCATGCCGCGCACATCGCGGCCACCGCTGCCGGCTTCGGAACGGAAGCACATCGAGTGGGCAGTCATGCGCAGCGGCAGACGCTCGGCGTCGATGATCTCGTCGCGGACGATATTGGTCAGCGGCACTTCCGAGGTCGGGATCAGGTAGCGCGTGGATTCACCCAGCGCGGTCTTGAACAGGTCTTCCTCGAACTTCGGCAGCTGGCCGGTGCCGCGCAGCGAGTCGGCATTGACCAGCACCGGCACGTTGGTTTCTTCGTAACCATGCTCGTTGCTGTGCAGATTGAGCATGAACTGGCCCAGCGCACGGTGCAGGCGGGCAATCGAGCCACGCAGCACGGTGAAGCGGGCGCCAGACAGCTTGGCCGCGGTTTCCGCGTCCAGGCCATGGTTGCGCGCGCCGAGCTCGACATGGTCCAGCACCGGGAAATCGAATTCGCGCGGGGTGCCCCAGCGCAGCTGCTCGACGTTTTCGCTCTCGTCCTTGCCGGCCGGCACATCGGCCGCAGGCAGGTTCGGAATGCCCATCGACAAGGTTTCGATCTGCTCACGCAGCACATCGAGCTGGGCCTCGGAGGTCTTCAGCTCATCGGCGAACGCGGCCACTTCGGCCATGATCGCCGACACGTCCTCGCCCTTGGCCTTGGCATGGCCAATCGACCTGGAACGGCTGTTGCGCAGGCTCTGCAGTTCCTGGGTGCGCACCTGGATGCGCTTGCGGTCAGCCTCCAACGATTCGAAGGCGGCCACATCCAGCACATAGCCGCGCGTGTTGCGCAGGCGTTCGGCAAGTTCGGCGGGCTGCTGGCGAAGAAGGGCTGGATCAAGCATGGCTGGGCACTGTGTACGGGTGTGAGCTGTAGATTATCGCGCGAACTGCGTCTTTCTGCCGCGCGATTCACCTTTCCTGTGCAAGAATCAGCCGGTTCCATACGGTCAAGGCCATGTCCGCTCCCAGCTCCCGCTCCGACCAGAACTTCACTTTTCACCTGCCCCGCAGCAGCCTGAAGATTGCCGGCATCGCCTTTGGCGTCGGGATATTGCTGTTCCTGGTGGTATGGCTCAACGCCCGCCGCAACAACGAATTCTATCGGGCCGATCCGGCCCAACCGCAGGCCAGCAACGCGGTACTGGCACCGCTGCCTGCGCCCCTGCCCGCCGGTTCCGGCGCCAGCGAGATGCCCGCCGCGCGCCCCGAGGCCGTGGAGCAGGCACCGGAGCTGGTGGAAACCGCACCCGCCCCGCCGCCGCAACCCATCGCCGAAGCCGCGCCCACCGAGCCTGCACCGGCGCCTGCACCTGCCGCCGCCGCGCCCAGCGATCAGCCGGTTCCGTTGCCCGGACAGAGCCCTGCCCCGGATTATCCGCCCGCTGCCCTCCGCCGCGGCGAGAGTGGCACCGTGGTGGTACGGGTGGATGTGGACGCCAATGGCGTGCCGCTGGACGTTCGCCTGGTGCAGCGCAGCGGTTCACGTGATCTGGACCGCGCCGCCCAGGAGGCGGTGCGCAACTGGCGTTTCCAGCCGGCCCAGAGCAATGGCCAGCCGATGCAGGGCAGCCTTGAGATCCCCTTCGATTTCAAACCCGCTCAGTAAACTGAACCCCGGCTCCCCAAGGACGCCGGGTTCTGCCCAAAGTCACTCGCCGTTTGGGAGTGCGGGACCAGACTTGCCGCGTAGACGTTACGCAGAGCACCCAAGTCGATGTCCAGCATCCCTCAGCACTCCACAACCCATCGTCCCGCACCGGCCGCGCCTGTCCAGACGCATGGCGTCAGTGCGGCGTTGCTGTGGGTGGCTCTGGCGGTCGGCGTACTGACCTTGTTTGGCTGGCTGGGTTATCGCGGGCTGCAGGGCCCGGCCGCTACCGGCCCGGTATCGATAACCACCGCCGACAGCACCTCCGTCATCAGTACCGCCGGCAACAACGATGCCAATCCGTTGCCCGGCAACCCCATGCCCAGCTACCCGGCCGGCGCGCTCACTGCGGGCGTCGAGGGCGACGTGATCGTGCGGCTGCAGGTGGACAACAAGGGTGCGGTCAGCCACGCAGCGGTGATCGGCCACGAGGGCGGGATTGATGCCGCCTTGGACCAGGCTGCCTTGCAAGCCTTGCAGCAATGGCGCTTCCAGCCCGCGATGCGGGATGGCCGCGCCATTAACAGCGTGGTGCAGGTGCCGGTGGAATTCAGGAGCGGACGCTAAGCCCGAAGCCGGCACCACTGGCCAGGCTGTCAAAGCCCGGGAACGAGGTCGCCACGTTGGCCACATCGTTGATGCGCACCTCACCGGTACTGAGCTGGCCAGCGATGGCGAAGGCCATCGAGATGCGATGGTCGCCGTGGCTCTCGATCGTGCCGCTGCCCAACGCGCCGCCGTGGATGGTGGCGCCATCTTCGGTTTCGTCGACGCGCAGGCCCAGCGTGCGCAGGCCGGTGGCCATGGCGGCCAGACGGTCCGATTCCTTGACCCGCAGTTCGGCCGCGCCGCGCACCACGGTCTGGCCCTGCGCCGCCGCAGCGGCAACGAACAGCGCCGGGAACTCATCGATCATGTCCGGCACCAGGTCTTCCGGAATTTCCGCGCCCTTGAGTTGGGCATGGCGCACGATCAGATCGGCAACCTGCTCTCCGCCGTGCTCGGCGTGGTTTTCCTCACGGATGTCCGCGCCCATCAGCCGCAGTGCGGCCAGCAGGCCGGTACGACGCGGATTCAAACCGACCGAACGCAGTCGCACTTCCGAGCCAGGAATGACGCTGGCGGCGACGATGAAGAACGCCGAGGACGAGAAATCCGCCGGCACCGCGATATCGGTCGCACGCAGACGCTGGCCGCCACGCAGGCGCGCCTTGCCCGGTTCGAAATCGATCTCCACGCCAAACGCACGCAGCATGCGTTCGGTGTAGTCACGGGTCGGATGCGGCTCGACCACCGAGGTTTCGCCCTGCGCGTACAGGCCGGCGAGCAACACCGCCGACTTCACCTGCGCACTGGCGACCGGCAACGCGTAGTCGATACCGTGCAGCGCCTGCCCACCGTGGATATGCAGCGGCGGCGTACCGTCTTCCTGGGTGTCGATGCTGGCGCCCATCTGCGCCAGCGGCGCGGTAACCCTGCGCATCGGCCGCTTGGACAGCGATTCGTCACCAATGAGGGTGGAGTCGAACGGCTGCGCCGCCAGCAGGCCGGCCAGCAAGCGCATGCCGGTACCGGCATTGCCGCAATCCAACGCCGCCTGCGGGGCCTTCAAGCCATCCACGCCCACGCCATGGACGATGCGCTGCGACGGCGACGGCGTTTCAAAGCGCACGCCCATCTGCTCGAAGATCGCCGCGGTGGCGCGGGTGTCCTCGCCTTCCAGGAAGCCCTCGATATGCGATACGCCATCGGCCAGTGCAGCAAACATCACCGAGCGGTGGGATACCGACTTGTCGCCGGGAATGGCGAGCGTACCCTGCAGGGCGGAACCTTTGTGTGCAATCCAGTAGGGCTGGGAGGTCATGCGGTCTCTCTGATCTGCTGTGTTCCTTCCGCGAATGCAGGAAAGAAGAATGTGCGGGTTGCTGGGCTGCTGACGGAAAAGCGCCCCCTTCCGCCCTTCGGGCACCTTCCCCCGCGTGCGGGGGAAGGAACTGCGCATTGCTCAGGGCACGGCGACCGGATAGGAGCCGAGCACCTTGATCTGCGCCGAGTGCGCCTTCAATTCGGCCAAGGCAGCCTGCATCGATTCGTCTTCGATATGGCCGGCCAGGTCGATGAAGAAACCGTATTCCCACTTGGCCTGGTGCGACGGACGCGACTCGATGCGGTTCATGCTGATGCCATGGCGCGCGAACGGGCTCAGCACGTCGAACAGGGCGCCGGGCTTGTCGTGGATGAAGACCAGCACCGAGGTGCGGTCATGGCCCGACGACGGGAACAGTTGCCGGCCGATCACCAGGAAACGGGTGGTGTTGTCCGCATCGTTCTGGATCGGCTTGGTCACCACCTTCTTCAAACCGTAGACGTGCCCTGCACTCTCGCCACCAATGGCGGCCGCGTCTTCCGCATTGCGGGCGCGACGCGCGCCTTCGGCATTGCTGGAGACCGGAATCTTCTCCGCCTTGGGCAGATTGGCGCGCAACCAGGCCGAGGTCTGCATGAACGACTGCGGATGCGCATAAATGCGCTCGATATCCTCGATGCGCCCACTGCGCGACATCAGGAACTGCTGTACCCGCAGCTCCACTTCGCCGCAGATCTTGAGATTGGAAGTCAGGAACATGTCCAGCGTGATCTGGATCGTGCCCTGCCCGGAGTTTTCCACCGGCACCACGCCGAAATCGGCGTTGCCCGCTTCCACTTCCTGGAACACTTCTTCGATGCTGGCCATCGGCAAGCCCATCGCCGAGCGGCCAAAGTGCTTGAGCACGGCCTGCTGGCTGAAGGTGCCTTCCGGACCGAGATAACCGATCTTCAGCGGCTCCTGCTGGGCCAGGCAGGCCGACATGATTTCGCGGTACACATGTACCAGCACCTCGTCGCTGAGCGGGCCTTCGTTGCGGTCCACCACCATGCGCAGCACCTGCGCTTCGCGCTCGGGGCGGTAATAGTCGACGGCCGCAGCCAGCTTGCCCTTGGCCTTGCCAACCTGGTGGGCGAAGTTTGCCCGCTCGGCAATCAATGCCTGGATGCTGCGATCGATCTGGTCGATCTTGGCGCGCACGTCCGACAACACCGGCTTGGCGACGGTCAAGCTGTCGGCCGCCTTCTTGCTGGCAGCTGCTTGCTTGACCGAAGGCTTCTTGGCTGGCGCCTTGTTGGCTGCTGCTTTTTTGGCAACCGGCTTGGTTGCCGCAGCCGGCGGGGTCTTGCTGGCGTTCTTGCTTGGCTTGGTCGCCATGGAATCGTCTACCTGTTACTGGCCGGCGCGCTGCGCACGGCGGGAATGGTTCAGCCGTTGCGCTGCTGGAAATCACGCATGAACGCTGCAAGCGCCTGCGCACCTTCCAGCGGCATGGCGTTGTACAGCGAAGCCCGGATGCCGCCGACAGCCTTGTGGCCCTTCAGCGCCAGCAGACCGGCGGCCTTGGACTCACTGACAAAACGCGCGTTGAGCTCTTCGCTGGGCAGGAAGAACGGAATGTTCATGCGCGAACGCACGGCCGAAGCCACCTCATTGCGGTAGAAGCCGCCCGAACCGTCGATGGCCTCATAGACCGCGGAAGACTTGGCCATGCTCAGCTTGGCGAAGGCTTCCACACCGCCCTGGGCCAGCATCCACTTGAACATCAAGCCGGCCAGATACCAGTTCCAGGTCGGCGGTGTGTTCAACATGGAATCGCGCTCGACGTGCGAGCGGTAATCAAAGATGTCCGCGCGCGGCTGGCCAGCACGTGCCAGCAGATCGCGGCGAATGATGACCACGGCAATGCCGACCGGGCCCAGGTTCTTCTGCGCGCCGGCGTAGATAACGCCATAACGCGACACATCAATCGGCTCGGACGCAATCGACGAGCTGAAATCGGCGATCAGCGGGACCTCGCCAACGTCCGGCACATCGCGGAATTCGACGCCATGGATGGTCTCGTTGGCGGTGATGTGCACATAGGCCGCATCGGCCGACAGCTGCCATTGCGAACGCGGCGGAATATCGCGGAACCCGCTGGCCTCGCCGGTGGCGGCGATGTTCACATCCACGTAGGGCTTGGCCTGCTTGATCGCGGTCTTGCCCCAGTGGCCACTGACCACATAGTCAGCGCGTTGCCCGGGGCTGGCGAAATTCAACGGCAGCAGCGCCTGCTGGGTGGTGGCACCGCCACCAAGGAACAGCACCGCATAGTCATCCGGAATACCGATCAACGTCCGCAGATCGGCTTCGGCCTGGGCCGCCACGGCCATGAAATCGGCACTGCGATGACTGATCTCGACAATGGACGCGCCTACGCCATTCCATTCCAACATCTCCGCCTGCGCCTGACGCAGGACCGATTCCGGCAATGCCGCAGGGCCGGCACTGAAATTGAATGCGCGAGTCATGTCACACCTGTTGAGCAGAACCCCTAGTATGCCGCAGCGCAACAGCCTTGGGCCACCCGGGAAAAGTTGCATCTGCACCCATTGTGGATGGCGGTTTCAGCCGTGCCTGAACGGCATGACCTAGGCCGTCGCAACAGGTGCTCAGCGCGCCCCGAACAGCAGCAGCGCGCTGATCGCCGCACCCAGCAGCAAGGCGCTGAGCAGCAGCCAAGGCCAACGTCGCTGCCGCGCGGGTTTGACAGGCACCGCCGTTGACGGCTTGACCCGTTCCGGCACGTCGTCGTCTTTCGGCAGGAAGGCCGTTGGCGCGGACACCGGACCCAGCGGCACCTCCAGCACGAACCGGTGGTTGCCTTCAAACACCACCTGGTCACCGGCCTGCAGCCAGCAGTGGCGGGTAATCACGCCATTGACCTGACTACCCTCGGCCGAGCCCAGGTCGCGCAGCAATACCTTGTCGCCATGCCGCTCGAAGCGGGCATGACGCGGGGCGAAGGCCGGGTCGTCGATGAGAATATCGCTGGCAGGATCGCTGCCGATGCTGCGCGGCTTGTCCAAGGTGAAACTGCGGCCGTGGTGACGGCCACCTACCCCGCGCAGCAGCACCCGCAGATCGTCACTGCCCTCGGCAGGTGCTTCCGGCGGTTGCGTCACCTGCTCGCAGTCGCCCCGCAGCAGCATTTCCGCACCGTCGGCATAGACCGAATCGCCGGCCCGCAACAACGCCATGCGCCGCACCGGGCGACCGTTGACATGGATGCCGCGGCCGCCGTTGGCCACCTGCAGCCAAACCCCGCGCTGGTCGGTACAGAACTGCGCCAGCAGCAAGGGGCCGACACTGCCGTCGCCCAGCCGGACCTGCCCGGACGCATGCCGGACAATGCGCTGCACGCCCGGCATCAAGGACTGATCGGGCTGCTGACGATTGCTGAAATGGACTTGCAGAGTACGCACCGCAGCAGACTAGCAGGTCGCCCCGTCATGCAGAAGCTGTTCGTGAGGCTTGGACTACGCCGCGCGGGTCCGCACAATGGCGCAACTTTCTTACTTGCAGCCGTACAGGCCACACCCATGTCGACCATTGATATCCAGCACGCTCATTCCCTGTCCGACGACAAGGCCCGCACCGCCATTGCCGAGGTCGCCGAAAAACTGCAGGAGCGCTTTGACGTGGTTACTCGCTGGGAAGGCGCAGTGCTGCATTTCAACCGTTCCGGCGTGGATGGCGCCATCGAGCTGCTGCCCGGCGCCGTGCGGGTCAAGGCCGAGCTGGGCTTCCTGCTGTCGGCCATGAAAGGCATGGTGGAATCAGAAATTCAACGCGTGCTGACTGACAAACTCGGCTGAGCCACCGCCGTCACACAAACCAGGCCCGTGAGCCGTTACGGTGTAGCTGGACTCTTCAACCCCGCACAGGAGCATCGTCATGACCACTTACGAGCAACGCCCGGAAGACGAGGACGACACCGCAGGTAGCCAAGGCCAGGCCGAACGCCTGACCAGGAAGGTCACCGAATCGGCGCAGCAGGTCTGGCTGGCCGGCCTGGGTGCGCTGTCGCGCGCGCAGGCCGAGGGCAGCAAGCTGTTCGACACGCTGGTCAAGGAAGGCCAGACCATGGAAGCCCGCTCACGCGAGCAGTCCAGCAAGGGCGAAAGTCTGCGCGATACGGTGGAGAACACCTTGGGCCAGGCCCGCGAGCGCGCCGCCGGCACCTGGGACCGGGTCGAGAAATCGTTTGAGGACCGGGTGCACAGCGTGCTGCGGCGCCTGGATGTGCCTTCCCGCTCCGACCTGGAGGCGCTGAACGACCGCCTGGACGCCCTCAATCGCCGCCTCACCCGCGCCGAAAGCCGCGCAACGCACAGCGAGCAGCATGCTGAAGACCAGTAATGTTGCAAAGCAGCATTAGTTGCGTGAGAATCCTTGAACCCGCCAGCAGTACCGCGCCGTAAGTCTCCCTCCCCTCACGGCACCGGATGGCGGGTTTTTCATGCCCCCTTTCCGGCTGGGCGGTCTGTTGTTGCTGCCAGCAACACCGGGGCGCGCGATAATCCAGCCCCCTCGGGGCCGCCGATGCCAACACCCCTGCGGCCATTGAAACTGCTGGAGGCACCATGCACACCCCACTCCCCGAAGCCGCTGCTGGCACCCAGACCCGGCACGCCCTGCACGGCCAATACCCGCGCGCCGAAACCGCGGACGACTTCCGCCGCAACCTGGCCCTGGTTCATGAACGCATCGCCGCTGCCTGCCAACGCGTGGGCCGCGACCCTGCCAGCGTGCGCCTGCTGCCGGTCAGCAAGACCATCGACGAGGCGCATATCCGCCAGGCCTATCAGGCCGGTTGCCGCTTGCTGGGCGAGAACAAGGTGCAGGAAGCTCACCATAAATGGGAGGCCATGCAGGATCTGGGTGACCTGCAGTGGTCGGTCATCGGCCACCTGCAGACCAACAAGGCCAAACTGGTAGCGCGCTTCGCAAGCGAGTTCCAGGCACTGGACAGCCTGCGCCTGGCACAGACGCTGGAGCGCCGCCTGCAGTCCGAAGGCCGCTCGCTGGACGTATTCGTACAGGTCAACACCTCCAACGAAGCCAGCAAGTACGGCCTGGCCCCCGACGAGGTTGCCGACTTCCTGCAGGCGCTGCCGCGCTCTGGTGCGCTGAGGGTGCGTGGTCTGATGACGCTGGCGCTTTTTTCGGCCCAGCCCGAGCAGGTGCGCGCCTGTTTTGTGCGCCTGCGTGAATTGCGCGAGCGCCTGCGCCAGCACGCACCGGACGGCATGCAGTTGGACGAGCTGTCGATGGGCATGTCGGGTGACTTCGAGATCGCCATCGAAGAAGGCGCCACCGTGGTGCGTGTCGGCCAGGCGATTTTCGGTGCGCGCACGGTGCCGGACAGTCACTACTGGCCGGTTGGCACGTCAGCGGAATAATTGGTCTAGATCGCTCAAAAAAGGCGACCTCATCCGATCCTTACAGTCGTCAGTGCAGATAGACTGAGTCTCTTCCATAAGCTTCCCAGGTATGTCGATGTTCTCGTGGATTCTGGCCCTGGTACTTGCATTGCTCTTGTGGGGCCTGGCGTCGGCGTACCTGTGGTTGGTCGCCCGTCGCAGCACCGAACGCCAGCATGGTCTGGCTGCGCTGGCAGGGATGCGCTGGCGTGAGTTTTCGCGGATCGTGCATCAGGCCATGGCCGAGCAGCGCGACCTGCATCCGCTGACGGATGAAGAAGACAATGACCGCGGCACCAGCAGCGATTTCCTGCTTCAGCGCGGCGGCCAACGCTGGCTGGTGTCGTGCAAGCATGGCCGCGCCTATCGTTTCGACGCCGGCGCGATCCACGAACTGGCCTCGGCGATCAGCCTCACCGGTGCGGTTGGCGGCCTGCTGATCACCGAAGGCCATGTCGAACGTGACGGCCTGGCCGAGGCCGAAAAGCATTCCATCGAAGTCATTGACGGGCGTCAGCTCTGGCAACTGCTGAAGCCCTACATGCCTATCGATGTAAGCGACACGGTGACCGGCATCGCGCGCCGCGAAGCGGTCCGCCACACCGGCATCGCCGGCCTGGCCGCAGTCACGCTGGGCCTGTTGGTAGGCATGGGCTACATGACCCTGAGCAGTGATCCGCCCGCAGCCGAACCGGTCGCGCCAGCGCCCGCCGCACCGGCCAGCAGCACGCCGGCAGACACCGGCCACCCGCAACCTGCCGCGGAAGCCGCCAAACAGCACAGCAGCCCGTCGACGACGGCAGATCCTGCCGACCTGGTGCAGGACCCGGACCCAGCCACCTTGCTGCGTTACCAGCAATCCGTGTCCAAGGCCTTGGCCAGCACCACGGGTGTGGTCAGCGGCATCTGGCTGACCCGCTCCACCCTGTCGGTGGAACGCAGTGGCGAGGATGCGCAGGTGTGGCCCTTGATCTGCAAGCAGCTTGAGCGCTACCCGGCCCTGCGCACCACCCGCGTGCAGCTCAACCCCCGCCCCGGCGTTGATGAGCCGGTGCGCTGGCGCCAGTGCAGCACGATTTAAAAACGGCTTCAGCTCGGCCGCGCCGCTGGCGCGGCCAGGTAGCTGGTCAACAGAGCTGATCCATCAACGGACCCGTTTCAGCGGGTAGCAGTCAGCGCGAGCCTGGCGCGAAGCGCGCGATCAGGTCGTAGGCGTCACCCAGGAACATCTGCCGCACCCAGGTGATGGGCAGTTCACCGCGCCAGGTCTGGCGGTCGATGACCAGACACGCAGTGCCCACCGGCACTTTCAGCAGGGTTGCTTCATCGGCGTTGGCCGCAACGGCGCTGATCCGGTGCTGGCCGCGTGTCCACGACACGTTCTGCAGCAGCCAGCTGCCCGGCGCATGGATGGAAAAATCCACCTTCAGCGTTTCCGGCACCGCCTCGGGATTGATCAGGCGGCGTTCGAGTGCCAACGGCTTGCCGTCGGCGAGATGCAGGCAGCGTATCGCCAGCAGTTTGCCCTCACCCACCAGTTGCAGCTCTTCGGCCGCGGTTTCCCTGGCCTTGCGATGTGCGCGCTCCAGCAGCTGAAAACCGTACTCGTGGCCGCGGTCGGTGACCGCCACCTCGATATCCGGGATCTCCAGCGCCACCTGCTCCAGATGCGGCGGCTGCCGTGCCACGAACGAACCGGCACGGCGGCGGCGCTCGATCATGCCGCTCTCCGCCAATGCGGTAAGCACCTTGTTCACCGTCATCCGCGAGCAGCCGTACTGCTCCATCAGCTCGTGCTCGAACGGAATACGGAAGCCGGGCTCCCATTCGCCACTGAGGATGCGGCTTTCTATCTCACTGCGGATGCGGTGATTGAGGGTGGGAGCTTTTTTGCCCTTCACTCGGGTTTCCTGAAAGAGACGGCGCGCGCCGATGCGAACCTTACGCCAGTATCCGCGCCAATGCGGCACGGTAACGCGTGGTGATCGCATCGCGGTTCACGTGGCGACCGTCGCGGACCAAGGCCCGCCCGTTGCGCCAGACACTGCGAAGTGCGCCATTACGTGCGGCGAACAGCCAGCTGTCAAGCAAGGCGTCGCCTGTGCGGCCCAGCAACGCCGAGTGCTGGCGGTCCAGCTCCAGCAGGTCGGCACTGGCCCCAACGCTCAGTCCCGCCTGCACGCCCAATGCCTGCGCAGCCCCTTCGCCGGCCTGCTGGAACAACCAGCGGCCGCTGGACAACCCACCCGGCGACAATACATTGCGCCCGCGCAGTTGCAGGCGCTGGCCGTATTCGAGCAGGCGCAGCTCCTCGGCCGCATCAATCAGCACATTGGAATCCGAACCCACCCCGAAACGCCCGCCCACCCGCACGAACTCGCGCATCGGGAACAGCCCGTCGCCCAGATTGGCTTCGGTGATCGGGCACAGGCCGACCACGGCGCCGCTATCGGCTATCCGCTGGACCTCGGCGTCAATGACATGGGTGGCATGCACCAGGCACCAGCGCGGGTCGACGGCGGTATTGGCATACAGCCATTCCACCGGGCGCTGCCCGCTCCAGGCCAGGCAGGCGTCCACTTCACGGGTCTGCTCGGCGATATGGATGTGGATCGGCCCCGGGGCCATGGCCACCAGTGCCTGCAATTGCTGCGGCGTGCAGGCACGCAGGCTGTGTGGCGCCACGCCCAGCACGGCGTCCGGCGTTGTCGCCAAGGCCCGCCGGCAGCCCTCCAGCAGCTCGGCAAAGCCATCGATATCGTGCAGAAACCGCCGCTGCGCAGGCGTTGCTGCGGCGCCGCCAAAATCGCTGTGGGCATAGAACACCGGCAGCAGGGTCAGGCCCAGGCCGGTTTCGTCGGCCGCCGCTGCCACCCGCGCGGCCATTTCCGCATGATCGGCATAACGGCGGCCATCCTCGGCGTGATGCAGATAGTGGAATTCACCGACGCGGGTGAAACCGCTCTCCAGCATTTCCATATAGGCCTGCGCGGCGATGGCCTGGAACGTGTCCGGATCCAGGCGGTCCAGGAACCGGTACATCAGCTCACGCCAACTCCAGAAGCTGTCGCCCGACCGCCCGCCCACCTCGGTAAGCCCGGCCATCGCGCGCTGGAAGGCGTGGCTGTGCAGATTGCCCAGCCCCGCCACCACCACGTCCAGACGCTGCGCCTGGCCATCCCAGGCTTCGCCGGTGGTCACTGCGGTGATGCGGCCGGCGACGCTGTCGATGCGTACATCCTGTGCCCAGCCCTGCGGCAAGAGCGCATGGGCAGCGTGGAAACGGACAGATGGGGTCGGTTTGATCGTTGTCACTGGACACTCTCCGATGGACGCCGTTATTGTATATACAAATAAGCACGGAGAGGGGCTATGCGCTGCGAAACGCTCTGGCACAACGCCAACCTGATGACCCTGGATGACGCCGCCGGCGGGCTTGGCACGGTCGCGGACGGCATCATCGCCGCCAGCGATGGCCGCATCCTGTACGCCGGCCCGGCAACGGGTGCCCCTGTATTTGAAGCGGGCGAGCGCATCGACTGCAACGGCCGCTGGATCAGCCCGGGCCTGATCGACTGCCATACGCATCTGGTCTACGCCGGCAACCGCGCCGGCGAATTCGAGCAGCGCCTGCAGGGCGTGAGCTACGCGCAGATCGCCAAGGCCGGCGGCGGTATCGTCGCCACCGTCAGCGCCACCCGCCAGGCCGACGAGGCGGCACTGATCAAGGCCAGCCTGCGGCGCCTCGATGCCATGCTGGCCGAGGGCGTCACCACCATCGAAATCAAGTCCGGTTACGGGCTTGCGCTAGCCGATGAGCGCAAGCAGCTGCGCGTGGCGCGCGAGTTGGGCGTGCTGCGCAACGTCGAAGTGGTACCCACTTTCCTCGGTGCGCATGCGGTACCGCCAGGTCACGAAGCGCAGGCTTACATCAATGAAGTCTGCGCGGTGATGATCCCGGCCATCGCTGCCGAAGGGCTGGCCGAAGCAGTCGACATATTCTGCGAGAACATCGCCTTTTCCCCGGCGCAGGCACAGCAGGTTTTCGAGGCCGCCAAGCAGCACGGCCTGGCCATCAAGATCCACGCCGAGCAGCTGTCCAACCAACACGGCGCGGAGCTGGCCGCAAAGCATGGCGCGCTGTCCGCCGATCATATCGAGCACCTGGACCAGGCCGGCATCGACGCCATGCGCGCGGCAGGCACGGTTGCCGTGCTGCTGCCCGGTGCCTATTACTTCACCCGCGAGACCGTATTGCCGCCCATCCAGGCCCTGCGCGATGCCGGCGTGCCGATGGCCCTGGCCACCGACAGCAACCCGGGCACCTCGCCACTGACCAGCCCACTGCTGGCAATGAACATGGGCGCCACCTTGTTCCGCATGACGGTAAGCGAGTGCATCGCCGGCTTCACCCGCGAAGCGGCGCGCGCGCTGGGACGCACCGAACGTCTCGGCAAGCTCGCCGCCGGCATGGAGTGCGACCTCGCCATCTGGGACATCGACGCGCCTGCCGATCTGGTCTATCGCATCGGCTTCAACCCCCTGCATGCCCGCGTGTATCGCGGGCAAACCATCTGAACAACGCACTGCTGGAGCACGCATGAGCACTACCTTGACCCTCCTCCCCGGCCACGTCCCGTTGGCACAATGGCGGCAGATCTATCGCGGCGCCGATGTGCGCCTGGATGCATCTGCACAGGCCGCAGTTCTGCGCAGCGCACAGGTGGTGGATGCCATTGTCGCCAAGGGCGAGCCGGTCTACGGCATCAATACCGGCTTCGGCAAACTGGCCAGCGTCCGCATCGAGCGCGAGGACCTGCAGACCCTGCAGCGCAATATCGTGCTGTCGCACGCGGCCGGCGTTGGCGAGCCGATGCCGGCCAACGTGGTGCGGCTGATGATGGCGCTGAAGCTGACCAGCCTGGCCCAGGGCGCATCGGGCATACGCCCGCAGACCTTGGCCCTGCTGGAAGCCATGCTGCAGAAGGACGTGGTGCCGGTGGTGCCGTGCCAGGGTTCGGTCGGCGCTTCCGGCGACCTGGCACCGCTGTCGCATCTGGCCAGCGTGATGATCGGCGTGGGCGAAGCCTTTGTTGGCGGCGTGCGCATGTCGGCCGAAGCGGCGTTCAAGCAGGCCGGGTTGCAGCCGCTGGTGCTGGGTGCGAAGGAAGGCCTGGCCCTGCTCAATGGCACCCAGTATTCCACCGCCTATGCCCTGGCAGGACTGTTCGAGATTGAAGTGGTCTTCCAGGCTGCGCTGGTTACCGGCGCGCTGTCGGTGGAGGCCGCCAAGGGCTCGGATACGCCGTTCGACCCGCGCATCCACAGCATCCGTGGCCAACGTGGACAGATCGCAACCGCCGCCGTCCTGCGCGAGCTGATGCAGGGCTCAGCCATCCGCGAATCGCATCGCGACAACGACGTACGCGTGCAGGACCCCTATTGCCTGCGCTGCCAGCCACAGGTGATGGGCGCGGCGTTGGACATCATGCGCCAGGCCGCGAGCACGCTGGAAATCGAAGCCAATGGTGTCTCCGACAACCCGCTGGTGTTCACTGATACCGGCGAAGCGCTGAGCGGCGGCAACTTCCACGCCGAACCGGTGGCATTTGCGGCCGACATGCTGGCGATGGCGATCTGCGAGATCGGCTCGATCAGCGAACGCCGCACGGCAATGCTGGTGGACCCGGCGCTGTCCGGCCTGCCCGCCTTCCTGACCCCGAAGCCGGGCTTGAATTCGGGCTTCATGATTCCGCAGGTCACCGCTGCAGCGCTGGTCTCCGAGAACAAGCAGCGTGCATACCCGGCAAGCGTGGATTCGATCCCGACCTCGGCCAATCAGGAAGACCATGTATCAATGGCCGCGCATGGCGCACGTCGTTTGATTGCAATGGCCGAGAATGCCGCCAATGTGATTGGTATCGAGCTGCTCGCTGCCGGCCAGGGCTGTGATTTCCATGCCCCGCTGCGTTCGAGTTCGGCACTGGAGCAGGTGCGTTCGGTCTTGCGTGCGCAGGTGCCAACCTTGGTGGACGATCGCTACTTCCATCCGGACATGCTTGCTGCCACTGCGTTGGTGCTTGCTGGTGCATTGACGGCTGGTTTGGGCGTGCGGCTGCCTGGCGTAGAAACAAACGACAACGCCTGACGGAAGCATATGCAGCGCTGGCCAAAAGCAGCCGTGTCATCCCCTCTCTCGCCTGCGGGAGAGGAGACAGTACGCAGCGCTTCAATCTGTCAGAACACGCACGCCCGACAGCAAGTCGTGAACCTGTCCCTTCTCCCGCCTGCGGGAGAGGCGACAGCACGCAGCGCTGCAATCTGTCAGACCACGCACGCCCGACAGCAAGTCGTGAACCTGTCCCTTCTCCCGCCTGCGGGAGAAGGTGGCGCGAAGCGACGGATGAGGGGAGCTTTTCAGCGTCATCGCGAAGAGCGCCCTCACCTGCCCTTCGGGCATCCTCTCCCGCTTGCGGGAGAGGCGACAGCACGCAGCGCTGCAATCTGTCAGACCACGCACGCCCGGCAGCAAGTCGTGAACCTGCCCCTTCTCCCGCCTGCGGGAGAAGGTGGCGCGAAGCGACGGATGAGGGGAGCTTTTCAGCGTCATCGCGAAGAGCGCCCTCACCTGCCCTTCGGGCATCCTCTCCCGCTTGCGGGAGAGGCGAAAGCGCGCATTGCTGCAATCTGTCAGACCACGCACGCCCGACAGCAAGTCGTGAACCTGTCCCTTCTCCCGTTTGCGGGAGAAGGTGGCGCGAAGCGACGGACGATGAGAGCTTTTCAGCATCATCGCGAAGAGCGCCCTCACCTACCTTCCGGGCATCCTCTCCCGCATGCGGGAAAGGCCAAAGCCGGCCGCACTGCAATCTTTGAGAGCAGAAAAAACCCCGCCCTGCCCCCAGGAATCCCCATGACAAACTTCCCTGACTGGCTGCAGATCCACCGTGGCCAAGCTCCCTTGATCGTCAGCTTCCCGCATACCGGGACCGAGCTGCCGGCCTCGCACGTCGACCATTTCGTTTCGCCGTGGCTGGCACGGCGCGACGCCGACTGGTGGGTGCACGAACTCTACGCCTTCGCCAAGGCGCTGGGCGCCACCACGGTGCGCACTGCAATCTCGCGCTCACTGATCGACGTAAACCGCGATCCGTCCGGCGCCACGCTCTACCCGGGCCAGAACACCACCGGCCTGTGCCCGTTGACGACATTCGACAATCAGCCCCTGTATCGCCCCGGCCATGAACCCGACGACGCTGAAATCCAGCACCGCAGACAGACCTGGTTCGATCCCTACCACGCCGCGCTGGCCAACGAAATCCAACGCCTGCGCGCGCAGCACGAAACCGTGGTGGTCTACGACGCGCATTCGATCCGTTCCTTGATCCCGCATCTGTTCGACGGCGAGTTGCCGCAGTTCAATATCGGCAGTGCCGGCCCCAGCGGTGCGCCCGATACCTCCTGCGACAACGCACTCACCGACGTGGTCGAGAACCTGTGCGCGCTGAGCGGTATGAGCCACGTCCGCAACGGCCGCTTCAAGGGCGGCTGGATCACCCGCCACTACAGCGACACCGCCAGCGGCGTGCACACGCTGCAGATGGAACTGGGCTGCCGCGGCTATATGCACGAACCCGCACCGGCGGACGTGGACGAGCACAGCTGGCCCACGCCGTACGACCCCGAACACGCCGCCCCCGTCCGCAACACCTTGCAACAAGTGCTTGGCGCCTGCCTGGAATTTGCTACCCGGAGAAATGCATGACCCGTCACGACCCCACCCGCAATCCGCGCGCACCGCGCGGCAATACGCTCAACTGCAAGTCCTGGCAGACCGAAGCGCCGTTCCGCATGCTGCAGAACAACCTTGATGCCGAGGTCGCCGAAGACCCGACATCGCTGGTCGTCTACGGCGGCATCGGCCGTGCCGCGCGCGACTGGGAGAGCTACGACAAGATCCTGGAGACGCTCAAGCGCCTGGACGACAACCAGACCCTGCTGGTGCAATCGGGCAAGCCGGTTGGCGTGTTCCCCACCCATCCGGATGCGCCGCGCGTACTGATCGCCAACTCCAACCTGGTGCCGCACTGGGCCAACTGGGAGCACTTCAACGAGCTCGATAAGAAGGGCTTGATGATGTACGGGCAGATGACCGCCGGCAGCTGGATCTATATCGGCAGCCAGGGCATCGTCCAGGGCACCTACGAAACCTTCGTCGAGATGGGCCGCCAGCACTACGGTGGCAGCCTCACCGGCAAATGGATCCTCACTGCTGGTCTGGGCGGCATGGGCGGCGCCCAGCCGTTGGCCGCGTCGTTGGCAGGTGCCAGCAGCCTGACCATCGAATGCCGCCAGAGCAGCATCGACTTCCGCCTGCGCACCCGCTATGTCGACGAGCAGGCCAGCGATATCGACGACGCGCTTGCGCGCATCGCCAAATACACCGCCGCCGGCCAGGCCAAGTCGATTGCCCTGCTCGGCAACGCCGCCGAAATTCTGCCGGAGCTGGTACGCCGCGGCGTGCGACCGGACTGCGTCACCGACCAGACCAGCGCCCACGATCCGGTGCATGGCTATCTGCCGATAGGCTGGAGCGTGGAGCAGTGGCTGGCAGAACAACAGGCCAATCCGGAGACCGTCCGCGATGCCGCCAAGGCGGCCATGCGCGTGCACGTGGAGGCCATGCTTGCCTTCCACGCCGCCGGCATTCCCACCGTTGACTACGGCAACAACATCCGCCAGATGGCTTTCGACGAGGGCCTGAAGAACGCCTTCGATTTCCCCGGTTTCGTGCCCGCCTATGTCCGCCCGCTGTTCTGCCGTGGCATCGGCCCGTTCCGCTGGGTAGCACTGAGCGGCGACCCGGAAGACATCTACAAGACCGACGCCAAGGTCAAGGAAATCATCGCCGATGATCCCAACCTGCACCGTTGGCTGGACATGGCGCGCGAACGCATCGCCTTCCAGGGTCTGCCGGCGCGCATCTGCTGGGTCGGCCTGGGCCTGCGTCACAAGCTGGGCCTGGCCTTCAACGAAATGGTGCGCAATGGCGAGCTGAGTGCACCGGTGGTGATCGGCCGCGATCACCTGGACAGCGGCAGCGTGGCCTCGCCCAACCGCGAGACCGAGTCCATGAAGGACGGCTCCGATGCGGTTTCCGATTGGCCGCTGCTCAACGCCATGCTCAATGTCGCCGGTGGCGCCACCTGGGTGAGCCTGCACCATGGCGGCGGCGTGGGCATGGGCTACTCACAGCATTCCGGCGTGGTCATCGTCTGCGATGGCAGTGAAGCGGCAGATCAGCGCATCGCACGCGTGTTGTGGAACGATCCGGGTACCGGCGTGATGCGTCACGCCGATGCCGGCTATGACATCGCAATCGATTGCGCCAAGGAAAAGAACCTGGACCTGCCCGGCATCATTGGCTGATTGGAATCACCGCAATTGCAGACACAACGGGCAGGCTTGGCGCCTGCCCGTTCTGCGTTCTGCACTAGCGCAAAGGCTTGCGGGCCAGCACGCTCACGATCGGCTACTGGTGAGCGCATAGCGGCCACCGCCGGTGACAACCAGCAACAGCAGACCGCTGATGATGGACAGGTTTTTCAGGAACTGCAGCAGGTTCATTGCTCTGTCGGCACCTTGCATTGTCCAGAACGGATGGCCCATGCAACTTGCACACAGTACGAATACCGCGAGCAACAAAGCCAAGGGCCGCACCCACAGACCCAGAATCAGGGCGATACCCACGCCAAGCTCCATGGCAACAGAAACCGCCGCCGCGAGCTGTGGTACAGGAGCGTGCAGGGAAGCCAGGTAGCCAACGGTTCCCTGAAAGTCGGTCAACTTGCCAAAGCCCGAATACATGAACATCACCATCATCACGATGCGTACAAACAGAATCATTCCATCGCGGTTTCGTTCCACCAGCTTGTCCAACATGCCTTTGCTCCCAATCGCTGTACTGCGTGGCGGCCTAAGGCCGCCGTCCTTGAATGCGCCCCTGTGCGCACTCTCCACTCTGTCCGTCATGTCCAGCAAAAAAATCTGCTGTTGAAGACCAACTTCAATTTCCTTGGTCATCAAAGCATCGCTTGTTGGTGCTTCTTTTGCTGCGTGGCGCCTAAGTACATCTGCACAGCACCTCTTCATCTGAGGCTCTGCACAGACGCATGATGCCGCCATCATTGGTCGCCATGCATGAATTGGACGACCTCACATGCAGCTCACAAAACAACTGTATTGCGCAGCGTCGGCTCAAAGACAAACATCATCTGCAGCTTGTTGCAGGCCACGAAGCACAATCCATCGGCAGCGTCTTGATGCTGCCCGGACTCCGCAACAATTCACCACAGCTGCCGCAGCTGTACCTGCGGTATCGAGTGTACGGTCCAACCAGACAGCTGCTGCAGCATCGAGCCATCGGCTTTCCCGATGCGTGGAGTCACAGTTGATTGCGCATTGGCAGCATCATGACCTTGCGGCTGCGTTGAGCAAGGAGAGATGTCCTTTCTCGGCGTCCGCATCGTTTGTAGAACGGCAACAACAGACAGATTGATACTGCCCGCAAAACCACGCATCAAACGGCGAACAGACAAAGCCGACTGCTATGCGCATGGAAGCGTCGCTTCTGCGCCTACTTGCACAGGCGAACGATCCGAACGATCAGCCACCTGTAGATGGCAGGATCACGGCGACCTTGATTGCCATGCCCGCGGCGATACTGGCCCCCAATTTACGAGCGCCGTCTCTCAAGCATTACCGCCGATATCGCAGTTGCACAGGAAATGTCTCAAATCCTGTGATCGACGCGCACCCGTCGCGGCCAGCCATCGTTCCCGCAGGTCCCGCCCTTCAGCTGAACAAGGCCGATCCTCATCTGCCAGTCCCATCGGTGTTGCAGCCTGTAACCGGCCTCCACATCCTTCAAGCCGTACCCGCGTTAGAATCGCCCGGTAACCCACAATGAGATTTGCCATGCTGGATCAGGATGCCCTGCTGGCCCCGATTGCCGGACACGCGCCGACGGGTGAAGACCTGTCGTTCTCGTCCGAGTTTGATCGGATCATCGAAAACCGTCGTGCCGACGACCCTACCCTGGATCAGGGCGCGTGGCAGACCGACATCAAATATGCCGACTGGGGCAGCGTGCTACGCGACTGCAACCAGCTGCTGCAGACCCGCACCAAGGACCTGCGGCTGGCAGGTTGGTTGTGCGAGGCGGCGACGCAGCAGGAAGGCTTTCCCGGCCTGGCAGCCGGCTTCCGGGTCACCGCAGGCCTGTGCGAGCGCTATTGGGACGATGTCCATCCGATTGCACATGATGGCGACTATGAGGAGCGGATCGGCAACCTCAGCTGGCTGCTGACCAATACCTCGCAGTGGCTGCGGGCCATACCGATCACCTCGGCGCCGCAAGGCCGGTTCAGCCTGGCCGACTTCGAGCATGCACACGCCAGCAGCGGCGATCACGGCGATGGCCGCCCCAGCCTGGAACTGCTGGAGGCCGCGCGCCGCAGCACCTCGCACGACACCTATCGCCAGCTGGTGACGGCCCTGCCCGACTGCAGCTTGGCACTGGACCAGCTGCAGGCTGCGGTGGACAGCCGCCTTGGCATGGACGGCCCCAGTTTCAGTGCGGTACGCGAGCAACTGGATCACTTGCAGCGCACCGTCCGCCGCTTCGCGCGCGAGGCCGGCATGCTGCTGGACGGCGAAGTTGGCGATCCCGTTGAAGAGCCGGGCGAAACGTTTTTTGAAGCTGCCGCCAGTCCCGCCGAACCGGCCGTCAACAGCGCTCCGCGCAGCAACGGGGGCGCACCTGCCAGCCGCAAGGAAGCACTCGCACAGCTGCGCCAGGTAGCCGAATTCTTCCGCCGCACCGAGCCGCACAGCCCGGTCGCCTATCTGGCCGAGAAGGCTGCCAGCTGGGGCGAAATGCCGCTGCATGTCTGGCTCAAGCGCGTGATCAAGGACCACACCACGCTGGAGCAGATGGAAGAAATGCTGGATGTGAAACAGGACAACGACGGGCTTTAAGCCCGTCGTTTTTCTAGCCGCAACGGAATACTGCGGTTACTGGATCTTGAACTCGATACGGCGGTTGCGGGCGCGACCGTCGTTGCTGGTGTTGTCCGCCACCGGCTCATCCGGCCCCTTGCCCAGCACATCCATATGCGTGCTGGGAATGCCCTTGGCCATCATGTAGCTCTTCACCGCTGCGGCACGTGCGTGGCTCAAGGAGAGGTTGGACTCGCGCTGCCCGACATTGTCGGTATGGCCGATGATCAGGAAGCGGCTGTCCGGCATCTGCGCCATCTTGGCGACCATCTCATCAAGAATGCTCATGCCGAACGGCGTCAGCCTGGCGCTGCCACTCTGGAACTCGATGATGCGGTTGGCCAGGGTCTGGTCGAGCACGCCCTGTTGTGAGCCCACCTTCAATGCGTTGCTGACCGTATAGCTGGTATTGCTGGCCAGGCTGAGATCGCTGGCCACCTGCTGACGCAGGGCCTCGTTGGCGACCTCGCCGGTCACACGGACCGACTGTCCATTGACCTCCAGCTTGCCGGGCGACACGCGCTTCAGGCCGGTATTGATCATCCCGGCAACGTAGTCGCCCCAGTTGGGCGGTGTGGCAATGCTTTCCACCTGGATGCGGTCAACCACACGCTCGGCACCGTAAACCGCACGCAGGTTGCCCAGCAGCTTGGCCTTGGTGGCCTGATCCGGGACCACGCCTTCGATCACCACTGGTCGCTCGGCTGCGGGTACGGTTGCCGTGGGCGCTGGCGCTGCCGTCTGTGCGAAAGCAGGTGTTGCCGCCAACAGCAGCGCAGCGAGGTAATTCACTTTGAACAAATGCATCGTCAGGTTCCCAGGAAGGTCTCGCCAAACAGCCGACGCGCGGTGACCAATGCAAGATCGTCACGCTCAAGGAAGCTGCCGAAGCGGTTCAAGTTGTAGTCGCCGTGCAGGTAGTCATCCACCCACTCCGAATGCTGCAGGTGGATCAGGTAGTCGCCTGCTTCTGACGGATCCAACGCCGCGCGCAGCACCATGCGGTCGGCGCCGTTGAAACCGATCACCATATTGGGCTTGGCATCATTGCGGATCAGCACCGCCAGCTCGAAGTCACCGCGGCTGACGAAGCTGGAAATCAGATCCAGCCAGAACGCAGCCACCAGCGGCCGGTACGCCGGATCACGCACCAGCGGCAGTACGAGTGCCTTGTCGATATTCACTTCGCCGCCGCTCAGCACGGGTTGCAGCAGCAGGCCCAACGCCGGCAATACCTGTCGCAAGGCCACATCGCCATGGCCGGCCTCGCGCAGGCGCTGCTCGAAACTGGCGATGGTGGTGCTTTCCAGGAAGTCATGGAAACTAGCGTTGTAGTCCGCCGGATCGGTGCTGATGCTGAAGCGCGCGTCGGCAAGCTGGCTCAATGCCTGGGTGGCATCGGCGTCCTCATTGGCTTGCCGCGCCAGCCGTGCCAGTCCGGACCAGGCGTTGGACAGTGCCAACGGGCTACGGCCAATGAAAGGCAACGGCTCGGGAGCTTCCAGGCGCAATGCGGACAACAGCGGGAAACGCCGTTCCGAGGCATCGCGGCTGGCAAGGAAATGGCCACAGACCAGCATCTTGCTGCGCGATCCGAGAAACGCGTAGTTGATCTCCGGGGCTTCGTCGTAGCGTTGCTTCCAATCCGGGCTCTGGCTCAGCAGTTCCAGAGACTCGCCGGCCCAACGGTCCAGCCAGCCCAGCAGTTGGTGATTGTCGGCGGCACGCACGAAGTCGCCACGCGAGGGCACCTTTCCGAAATAGGAAACCCCGGCACTGACTATGCGGCTCATCGGCCACCTCCCGCTGCCTGCTGCGTCGCCGCAGGTGTGGCTGCAGGTACTGCCGCCGGCGCGGCAGTGGCTGCGGCGACAGGCGCGCCGCCTGCCACCTTCTCCGGCAACTGCAGGCCGCGCTGCCAATCACTGCCATCGGAGCCGGCACCGGCACGGCGCACAACCCGCATTTCCACGGTAACCGCGACGCCGTTTCCTTCCCAGGTGATGCGGCTGGAATCATCAAGACGCTCGTACTGGCCTTCGGACATCAAGCGCTTGAAGCCATTGGAGCCCGGCGCATTGAACACCTCCACGGTGCGCCCATCGCCGGTCACTGCCGAGATCTTCACCCCGGGGATCTGCCCTGCGTTCGGGTACTGCATGGTGGTCCACTGCGGCGGCGTGTTGCGGTAGCGCAGCTGCTGGCCATCGATCTCGATGGTGTATTCCACCGCACCGGTCGCCGGCGATGGCAACAGTTCGAAGATGGTAGTGTCCTGGGCAGCACCGGCGGCAGCGCCGCTCACCCAGTTGCCGTAGTTGGCAACCAGCTCTGCCGACAGATTGACGCCGATCCCGGCCCAACGACGCGCTTCCAGCAAGGGGCCACGCTGGATGACCAGTGCACCCATCGCATCCTTGTTGAAGTTGGCGATGCTGCCGCTGGCGCCGAAAATGGCACCGATGTCGCTTGCGGCCGCATCCACGTCCGAGTTCAGGTTGAACGGATACTGCTGGCCGATGCGTGCCTTGAACGGATCATAGACCTGCGCCTTCCAGCTCTTGTTGACCTCGTCTTCGGTAGGCGGCACCAGGGCGGCAAACGTCTGCGTCAGCGGGCGCAGCAACAAGGGCCGCAGTGCTTCGCGCTGCTTTTCATCCAGGCCATTCAGCACCTGCTCGTCCACCAGCGCCAAAGCGACGCTCAACTCGGAGCCTTCATTGCTGAAGGTGTCCTGCATCAGCTTGCGTGCACCAACGCCGACATCACCCTGCGACTTGATGGCGTTCAAGCGCGCCCGCAGCTTGCCCAGCGTTTCGAAGTAAGCGGCAATCACCGCCGGCTGGTCGCCACGCGGCATGGTCAAGCGCGCAATGCCCTCAAACGCCTTGCCAATCGGCCCAACCGGCGCGGCGGCAGCCGCAGCGGCCGGATCCTTGCGCAGGATGGTGCGCTGGAACCAAGCCACGAAGCCCTTGCCGGATTTGCTGGAACGCGCCTGCGCGGGCGGATTGTCCCAGATGGTTTCTTCGTTGATCTTCTCCAGCAAGGTACGCAGCGGCGAGTTGCCGGCGTCGCCCAGACGGTTGATGCGCGCGGTGGCTTCATCAAACGTATTGAACTCGGCAATGCTCAGGCCCTGCACGAACTTGCCCCACTCACGCGCGTATTCCTGCTTGTACAAGGTGACAAGCTCGCGCGAGACGTGCTCCGGGCTACCCGCCAACGACAGATCGCTCTGCTCGGTGGTGCCCAGCACCCAGTCGGTGGTGCTCAGCTGGGTATTGGCCGCTTCCTTGATGGCGTCCTGCACATAGTCTTCCCATGCCTTGCGGCTGAACGCACCGGAGATGGCATAGCTGCCATTGATCAGGCGCGCATTGCGCTCCTCGCCTACCAGCCCGTCGACGGTTACCGTACCGAAGCGTGCGCCGGCACGTGCCTTGATCTGTGCGAATACGCGTTCCATCGCCGGCTGGCCCTTCATCACCTGCGACAGTGCTTGGCGCGAATCGGTGACCAGGGTGACCTTGTTCTGCACCTGCGGCCAGCCCGGCTTGCCAGCCTGCGCCACGTAGAACGTCATCAGCTTCTCGGCAGCCCGCACCATTTCCTCGCGGCTCATCTGGCCACGGTTGGCCTCCAGCCAGCTACGCCAGAACAGCGTCAGCTGCTGCGACAGATGCGCGCCTTCCACATACTTGGGGTTGCCCAGCATCAGATAGGTCTTGAGCGCGTTGTACGCATCGTTGGTGCTGGTGGGCGACGCGTTTTGATACAGCGTCTCGCTTTCCGCTGCCGAGGCGTTGGCCTGGCCGAGCTTGTCGCGTTCGGCAACCACCTGGCCCAGATAGTTCTCAAGATTGGAGACAGTCGGCGCCAGCATCACCTGCTGCATGCCATGGTTGTACTCGCGCAGCAGCTTCTCGCGGATGGCATCGCCCTGGTACAGACCCAGACTGGTTGTGATGCCACCGTCCTTCTTGTAGCGGTCAAGCTGCTCCATCCGGTCCTGCAACAGCAGCAATGCGTCCACCCGCGATTTCAGATCCATGCGGTCCTTCTGGATGCGCACGGCCTGGTCGAGATCCTTGGTGGCATTGGCTACCAACTGCGCATTGGTCGTATACGACCAGGTCCACAGGCCCAGGCCCAGCGCCAGCACACCCACCGCGCCAAGGAACACGCCATAGCGCAGGCGATTCTGGTGCGGGCTTGCGTACTGCCGCACCAGCCCGCGGTCGGCGAAGATCACCTTGCGGAACAAATCCTTGAGGAAGAACGCGGTCTGCCCGCTCGGTGCCTCGTCCACATTGGAGCCGCGTTGCAGGCCAAACTGGCGGCCAACGCGCTCGGAAGCGTGATGCACCGAGCGCCCTTCCTGCAGCGCGCTGCTGAAATAGAAACCACGAAACACCGGCTTGAACTGGTACGGGTTGTCTTCAAACAACGTGGCAATGAAGGTGCGCAAGGCCGGCTTGATACCGACAAACTCCAACGGCAGCGACAGCAGCCCCGGCGACACATCGCGCCCGCGCTGCATTGCCATATGCGTCAGGCTCATTTCCTTGATGCCTTCGGCCAGCTCATCAAAGTGCGTATCGAAGGCGGTCAGCGCATCGCTCTGCTGCTGCACGTCCGCGGGCAAGGTGGCGCCCCACACGTTCTCGCGCTCGCCCGGATCAAGGTTGCCAAAGAACTCGCTGAAGCCAGCAATGAGATCGGCCTTGGTGAACAGCACGTACACCGGCGCGAACACTTCCAACTGCTCGGTCACCTCCTGCACGCGCTGGCGCAGGTTCTTGGCCAGCTCCATCGCAAATTCCGGCTTGCTGCCAGATAGCTCGGCGATGCTGACCGCGATGATCACACCGTTGATGGGTGCACGTGGCCGGTTCTTCTTCAGCAAGCCGAGGAAGGTGAGCCATTCCATGCGGTCTTCGGTGCTTACCGAATAGCGACCGGCCGTATCCAGCACGATGCCATTGGTAGTGAAATACCAATCGCAGTTGCGGGTGCCGCCAATGCCCTGGATGACGTTACTGCGATTGTCCTCGAACGGGAACTGCAGGCCCGAGTTGAGGATGGCCGTGCTCTTGCCTGCGGCAGGGTTGCCGATGATCACGTACCACGGCAACTCGTACAGCGCGGCATTGCCCTTGAGCATGCCCATCCGCGACGACTTGATCTGCTTCACCGCATCCAGCATGCGCTTGCGCAAAGCCTCAGTATCGGCACGTTGCGAGGGCTGCGCATTGGCCACGGCCTTGTCCGCTTCGCCCTGCACCATCGCCTCGACGCGCCGTGCTGCCCGCCGCGCCATGATCCGCTTTATGATCCAGACGATCAACGCAACCAGCAACAACGCCGCCAGTACGATTGCCGCCCAGATGCCGATCTGCCTGGCCTCCGCCTCGCCATACTTGGCCAGCCCAGCGGCGCCGATAAGACCGATCACCATCCATAGGCGATAGTCGCGCAGGTAGTAGCTGAAATTGCTCAAACTCATGCAGGAATCCAGGGTTTAGTTGACTGCTGGCATTTCAGCCACCAAGGTCGGGGAAGGAAGCGGTTCTACGAGGCCAAACAGACGTTGTTGCGCATCGGCAACACCCAGCAACAGCACCGGCTCGGACTGCCGCTGCAATTGCGCATACGCCAATGCGAGCTGGGCGACCGGCAACACCGGGCCCAACTCACCAGAACACAACGCCAGAGCAAGGCTTTGTGAACTGAAGTCCAGATCCGGATTGATCGCAGCGGTTACCGCCGCGGTATCGACGATGGACTCTGGCCGCTGATCGGTGTCATGCAGCACGAACTGCACCCGCGAAGCATCCGCGAGCAGCGGCTGCAACCACTGCTGGGCTGCGGTTGCGAGTTGGCGACGGACTTCGGCCGGGCGGCTGCCATAGGCAGCGTCCAGCCGCTCAAGCTGCGGCCGCCACAAACGCCCGGCGCCTTCACCTGCAAGCGTGCGGCTGCACAACAGCACGCCCGCGGCGCCTTCGCCGGGTACGTAGCCATCGGCCTGCTGTGCACTTGCCAACAAGCCGCGTGCCATCCACGCGTTGATGACCGCGGCGTCGATGGACGAATAACAGGAAACCAGCAGGTGCCAGCGCGGCGAGCCGGAGCTCAAAGCATCAACAACACGCTGCAGATGCGCCCATACATCACCTGGGCGTTCAAATACGCTCACGCGCACATCAAACCTGCGCGCATCCAGGCCGGCCTGCACCGCCTGCTCCTGCAGCCACGCCCGCGCCCAGTGACGCAAACCGTCCGACCACTGCGGCGAAATGATCAGCTCGACACTGAGAATATTCTCAACCCGTTCTTCCTCGCGCCGACGAAGGCCGGCCACAACGACTTCTTCGCCAGCAACCACCGTCGGCATCACTGCATAGGCGGCATCCAGCAATTGCTCCAGCACAGGCTGCAACAACGCCATCGCCCGCCGCTCATGAGCCGCGGTATCGATATCGCCTTCGCGCTCGGACAGCACCGTCCATTCATCAAGCTCGGCAACGGCGCTGACGCGTATCGGAAGATTGTTGGCGTCGCGGAAACGACTATCCAGCTGCGGCCGTGGCGGCGCAGACGCAACCGCCAAAAGCGCATCGGCGCTCGCCGTTGCACCCAGGTGTACGGCCGCTGCGCTTATAGACACCGAAGGCGCAGCCTCGCCGAGCGGTGCCACCGCTGCGGAGGGCTTCGCTTCGCCACTCTCTGCCCCAGCTTCAACCGCCTTGTCCACGCCGCGCGCAAGCGCGCTGCGCAGCATATAGCCTGCGCCACTCAGGCCCACCGGCAATACGCCAAGATAGGCCAGCATCTGCATGCCGCTAGGGGTAGTACCACTGCTACGCCAGTACATGATGGCCGCCGCCCAGGTGGCGACAAAAACCATCACTACGCTCCCCGCGTTCTTCAACCATCCTGCCATCAGTCGCCGTGCTCCATGCCTGCTCCTGTACTGCGTGTCGCAATCAGCCCAACCCAGTGCTGCTCTGTGTTGCCATCAATGTGGCACCACACGCAGTGCGATCTCCGTCACGTGCAACCGGCTGCCCATCGATCACGACGGTAGCGTCACCACTGATGATTGAAGTTGCCCCGTGCACCGCACAGATTGCGCGGTCCCCAATGCGGGAAACTGCTTTGCCATTGACGTCGGTCTGGCCAGTGCCAGACACCACGCTACCGCCATGACTCAACTTGTCGCCGACAACGATAAACGGTCGTGCCATGCATCACGCTCCTTGATTCGCCGTGACCCGGCCTTTCCATCGCCCCTGTCCAACGGCGACCCGAGTCATCACCGGCTTACGATACCAGCACTTGTCGGCGCTTATAAGCCTTGCCGGCGCAGTTCATCACGCTTTGCGTTGCGTGCTGCCCTGCAGCGATCCGTCACTTCAACATGCACGTAGTCCTTCAGGCTGCGCCAATTGCCGCCCCAATCCAGCCCCGCCTGTTCAGCAAGTTCGCCATAGAGAAAATAGCCACGCCGGGTCCACGGATCTTCCATGTCCCATTGCAGACGCCCGTCACGAATTGGCGCGCTATCCACGCCCAACCCGTATTGATGGCAGCTCTGCCAGGCACCTGCACGGGTAGCCTTGCCGCCCGCCATCAACTCCGCCTGGCGCTCCGGGCTTCGATAGCCTTCGATCAACACCATCTCGTAACCATACTGGCGACGCATCACTTCGTAGATAGCCAGAACGCGTTGCTGCAGATCCGGATCAATCTGATTCCATTTGCGATCAGCTGTAACTATTTCTGGACGCAGGCGGCGTATCTCGGTGGTGGTGAACACTTCCGGCGGCGGCGCAGGCGGCGGCGTCAAACGCTCACCGCGCAACAATTGGGCAACCATCGAACCGGACTCGGCAAGATCATCACCACGGAAATCAGACAGCACCACGGTCTGCCGCGACATCAAAATCACCAATGGAGGAATGCTCAGCAAGGCTACCGCGATCGCCAGCACAGGCCAGTGACGGCGCAGCGAAGTACGCACACTCACAACTTCTTCACGAACCCCACTGCGCACGCGTGCAGCGCCCTGCCCCGCGCGGTCGCCCGCTCGCCCTGCGCGCTGCCGCGCCGCGGTCCAACGCGCCTGCAAGCGCGTAAACACTGGACCCAGGGACTCGGGAAACAACAACCCCCAACAGAGCAACGCGACCAGCAGCAACAGTACAATGGCTACAACGAGAATTACAGTCACCGGTCCTCCATGACGACCAAGCTGGTTGACGCATCGAAAGGCTTACTCTACAAATGCGCGTATTCGTTTCGGCACTAGCCGACTCAAACCAAGGGCTGGAAGCACTTGAATAATGGCGGAATCAATCGGCCGAGTCTGCTCTCAGGGGGAGCGCAGAACAACGGCCCGGCACCGAACACGGGCCGCATTCTCGCAGACATGGAAGGTCGACAGGTTGCCGCATCATCGCGCGCCACCAAAGACCGGCCAGTTCACAGCCGGCGCGTCTGGCTATGGGCTGGCGCATGCTGCGCACTTCTACTGGCATTCACGACAGCAACGCTGTGGTGGCTCTCAAGCAGTGCATCGCAGGATAGCGCGGAGTACTCATTGAACCCGGATGCAAATCCAGATTCGTCTGGAAGTGCTACAGGCCACCCAGATGCACCATCAGCAGCCCCCAACGACGGCGCTGCGATGATTGTGGACGCACCGGAAACCGCCGACGCCAAGAGCCGCAATGCCGCAGCGGCACCGCAGGCATCTACCGCGGCCAATGCCGCTCCTGCGCCTGTCGCTACGGCAAGAGATGCACGTGCGCAACGCGCAACCGCATCGGCGCGCCCTGCAGCAACAGGCCGAAGCCAGGACGAGAACCTGTTGGGCACATTGCTGGGCATCATCAAGGAAGAGGAAAGCAAGAAGAAGAAAGCTGCAGCGGCACCGCAGCCTCAGACGATGGATGATCTGATCGCCAAGATCGAAGCCGACGACAAGCGGCGCGCGGACGACGAACGCACTGCGTTCGAGCAGGTAGCAACGCGCAAGACCGCCTCCACCGAATCCACCATCCAGACGCAGCTGCGTGCCTGCCCCGGTGCAAACACGACCAAGGGCCTGGAGTGCCGCGCGAAGATCTGCGCGGGGCTCAGCGGCAAGGATCCGGCTTGCCCGGCGATGTGATGAGCTTTGAGCTCGGCACCACGCTTACCAAGCGCTGCAGCGTAATTGATGCTGGGCTCATTGAAGCTGTAAGTTGCCGAGCCCACTAGCTCCCAAGTACTTCACTGCATCCAAAAGTCGCCAAGGTCAAACAGCCAGGAGGTAAATGCCCACCGGCACATATAGACCGTCGACTTCATAACTGAAAACGGCTTGGGCGCCTCAACAGCACCGCTATCAACCAGCTGGTAGCCCCTAGTTTTCGACGGGAACGCTCGACGCTTTCATGAAAATAAAAACTGCGCTCCTACTGTGCAATGCGTTGATCTCGATGAGTTTCGCTACCGACTGCCATGCGCAACCCGCAGAGACAGCAGCCAAATCCAGCCCAGCCGAAATTCAAAGGAAAGTTGAAGCTCTTAAAGCTAAAACCTTAAGGGACTTGGTCAGCATCAAAGGCGGGACGTTCATGATGGGAGACTTTGGACCCATTGACCCCCGCGCAAGCATGCCCTATTCAGGCGATCAAAACGACGACGTGCTTCACGAAGTTACTCTGAGTGACTACTCACTAGGAGCTTATAAAGTTACCTATGAAGACTTCGATGTTTTTACCGAAGCAACCGGAAGGGAAAAAATTGCCCAGCAAGAAATGGATCGCCCTTACCGCACCCTACCAAATATTGCAGCAGGCGTAGATTGGCAAGGAGCGAATAATTATTGCCAGTGGATCGGGCAACAAGTAAGAATACCCATGGACTTACCCACCGAAGCGCAATGGGAATATGCTGCAAGAAATCGCGGAAAGATGATTGTATGACCGACCGACACAGGGGTCGTTGAAAACGGGCGAAATGTTGCGAATTTCGCTCACTATGCCGAATTTAGCAGCCAGCATAACTCAACAGGCGATTCCTCCTCGATAGGTTTGTTCCCCGCAACTCCTTTGGGCTTGTATGACCTGATAGACCATGGGTTCGAGTGGGTAGGAGATTGGTACTCCCAGAACTATGAGCCTTCGAAAGCCATCAATCCTACCGGACCCGCATCGGGGTCCGAAAGAGTCCAGCGTAGTCATTCAAGCCGTGGCGGGGACACACTAGCCATAGTTTCAATGACAATTACACGCTTCCATTCCAAGCCTTCTCCGCCATCTCAACAATCGGCGCTCGACGAAAATTCAACAATCCCCGTGAATCAGAACAGTTCGAATACGTTTAGATGTGTATCGCTGGATAACTAGACGTTAGGTATTGCCAACTACCCGCGGCTCGATGCCAGGCTGATTTAGAGGTTTCCGATCCGCGGTGCTGACGGAACTCAGCGTGCGTCGGCCCGCGAAGACCTTCATGAGGCATCTCGGTGTTGTAGTCGACCAACCACTGTTTTGCCGATTCACCTACTTCTCGGAAATTGCGGAAGCCGTGCATATCCAAAACGTGCCGACAGCCCCTGCCATTGAAGCGTTCGATGAAACGGCTATGCATCGGCCGTCCTGGCTCAATAAAATCAGTGCGATGTTCTTGCGCTCAGCCCACTCCGCCAACGCCAAAACGATGAACTCTGGACCGGTGTCTAGTCGAAGTCTTTGCCGGATAGCCATGTCACGCAGTAGTTCGTTCCTGGGTGCATCATTCGGGTAGCAGATTGGTTTGTCGAGCCCGACCAAGACAAGAAAGAACCCGATACCTCTTACTGATGGTCGGGAGCTCCGGACCTGCGCTGCCGCTCACGATGAAGCTCTCTCATTCGTGCCACCACATCCGGTCGTTCACCAAACTGGTCGATATAGTCAGGTTCTTCCCAGCGCCCCTTATCATCTGGATCGAACCGACTTTCCGCAATAGTAACGGGGGAAAAGCGCGGCGCCACGCATGTCGCCATAACCAACCAACGAGTCAGTGCCAGAACCCCATACCAAGGAAACAGAATATACCTCAAAGGAAATAGCGACCGACCGAGCAAGAAACATGTCCAGCGATAGGAGTTTTTGAAGCTGTTCTTCATCGACAGAGTAATCACCCTATCCGATTCGTGAGAAACAGCATGATCGGGCCCGCCTTCCATGTACCTGTTGATGAATTCCCACCGCCCGCGCACTCGCATAGGGTCATCAGTAAAAGTACCTACGGTACACGTATCCGTGATGATCCCATTCCTATTTAAAATATGGCAACGAAGGTCGCACAGACTTTTGTTCTGGGTTCCCCATCCCACAAAGAAGAACAGGCGATTGCTTCCCCACGGAACAACAACCTCACCGGTGGCGCCGTTATTCCTGAAAATATGAATTTTTCTTGTCAATCTATTGAATCTAACAGGATAGTATCGATATGCAAAGAAATCGTACTTCAACACCAAGTTCCAAAAAAAGCACCAAACCGCCCATTAATAGTATAAATAAAAATATAGCCAAAAAATCAGCCCATGTCGGACTCGCCGGAAAGACTGAAACGACAGCGTAAATAGCGATAACTACGCAGAGAAAACTAAAAGTGCCTGTCACTAACGTAGGTATAAAGCCCTTCATTGAAAAAGTTCGATCTACGAACTCCGCATAAGTTGAGTTAAGCGATACCAGTGAAGTGGAATCATCTGGATGCAAATCCCCCCTCACACCCAGAGCAAGCCGCTCTGTCTTTTCGAGATTAGCGAGCCCTCTCTCAAGCTCCAACTTTGGATGCCAACCTGTCAGCATATCAACCTACCCCAATTGAACACACACTTGCTTCCGGCATATAGATTTAATGTTCATAGCCATCGATACAAAACTATTCCGCGCCAATCTTGATAATCATCCGCCGGTCGCCGATCACCAATGAAGCACTGCCTACCCGCGATTCAATTCAGAAAACCAGGGCGGCACTCCGATCACTGCAAACATCATAAACAAAATTACCGTACAAATCGCGCCAAGCACGAGCCAACGGCGGTTCAAATATCCGAGCCTGCCGGCATATGCGAGGCACTCGGCGTCCGTGAGATCTCGCACACGAAACGAACTACCCACACTCGGAGCAGACATTTCATCCCGGATATCCTGCGGCCAGACGGGCTTTGCAGCAACCCGGGAAATCCAGAAACCCGCTCGTTCGAACCAGTACATGAGCGCGCCAACCACATGGACATAGATCATCGGGAACACACCTGGCTTGACCCGATGTCGATCATCAATCAAATCACCAAATAGCCTCCTGTCCAACAATGCGAAAACCGCGCGGGCATCGTCGGTCGGCGGCATTGGGTCTGCCGCCGGCAGATCCTCCGGATCACCATCCATATAGGTGCGAATGAACTCCCAGACCATCTCCGGCGCTCGATAATCGCGATGCGGTTGCACCAGCGGCACATATGATCGGATAGACCGGCTGCAGTCATCCATATCGACTACTGCAAGCACATATCCGGTAGCAGCACCGGCCAGGCTATAGCTTCGTGAGACCATCGAGACAGGTTGCACTTTGTCGTACTCAAGAGCGACCCATCCTTCCTTAGGGCCCATCCAACAATAGAACTTTCTTAGCCTTCTGCTCAGCACGACCGGGGGCGAAAGAGTGCGCCTGACGGACGTAACGGACCAAGCGAAGAACACCCCGGAAATCAGGAGAAGGATCGCGTATACACCAGCAAGCTGAGGCCAGAAATCCTCCCGAGAAAGCACCCCGCCTAACACGACGTCGGCAAGAACCATGCTAATGCCTGCGCATCCGATCACCAAACCCAGAACGAACGCGAATCCGCGGGTGGAGGCTGAGTTGGTCAACGAGAAGACCACAAACGAATCGTTGATGGATTGAATGGCCTTCACGGAGGCTGGCTTGAGGCGCAGCGCCTCGTCGGAGGCATTCAACAGCGTCCCCCAACCACCACTCTTCGCAGGAAGTTCAGCCATCCCAGACAATAAATCACTGGCAAACAGTTTCATTCACTTCGCTCCCTCAATTTTTTTTTAAATCAAGAACACCGAAGGACTGCGGACCCTAGGATAGAAATTGCGGGCAGGCGGTTTAATTTCGGAAAATCTCCAATTGAAAAATGGCTATCGCGACACAAGACGAACAGTGTCAAATTCACTTAATGGCTCTTCTGCCACCCTCGTTAGACATATGAATCGACGCAGCGGTCGCATCGTCGAACGGACCAGCCCCAACTGAGAGCTTGACACTCTCCGGCCACCTCGGCCTGCGCTTCAATCTAAAACTAATGTAGCGACACATCCCTGCATAAGCAGTGATAGGAAACGCAATCAGCGCCAACAGACCGAGCATCCAGACTAGTGGGCCTTTGCGCCAGTTCGCCCCACACCCAGGACCTATGAGCGGCTGCCCAATTGTGACTGACTCCCAGAACCCAGTGCCAAAGTCCCTGAAGCGGTACTCATCCGGCGTCCAAACAGGCCCGCACCTCTCCATTAACCTGCGAATATACTCCCAACGCTCAATTGCGCCACTAGTATCGCCGTAAGCGAAAGTAGGTCCAACGCCAACACGCTGGATCTCGACAGCCCCTCCCGGCTCGTTCTTGATCGACAGCACTAGAGAACATTCACGCCGTGGAATCTGTCCTGTGAAGATGGTGAAGGAAACAACTTCAGCTTCAACACAGTCCCAGTCAAAGGACTGCACTTCGCTTTTTGGTCGACCAAATATATTCCATCCCCATTGCCACCAGGGCAGACCCATTGACTTGAAGATATGAACCTTCGCGGATGAGCGGTCAAAAAGCACTGGCTCATACCGATAACCAACCCAGTCAATCTGGATAAACAGCAGGGCAATATACAAAAGAAATAGCTGGAGCAAGAGCAGCCAAGACGCCCCTAGCTTTACTGATACATAAACGCCAAGAGCCACCCCTACCAATCCGAGGAACCCTCCACTGCTCAGGTAGCCGCGCATCAAGCCAACTTGATCGACAAACGACAAGCCATTCTCATAAACCTCGATCACCGCACCGTGCGTGGTCGCTATAGCAGATGCTTCCTTGGTGCGCGACGGGAGGTGCATTATCGACGTGCGACTAGATTCATCAATATTCATTTTACTTTCAACAAAAAAAAAAAGACTCAGCGGGCACCTCAGAGATTAAATACTAGTCCGTCTCCCAGACCTCACCTCGCGCTATCGGCTCTTCGCCCCCCTTTTCATGCAAAGAATAAATCAACCTCACCACGCTAAACTTATCTGGAACGGCCTGTCTGATCGACGCAAGTTGAACCGCACCGTTCTCTTCATCCTGCTGAAAAACCAATGGTGCTATAGCACTACTACCGAAATCGACACCCGACATCACGCGTTCCACTGCAAGATTTGGCATGACTTCATATCCCTCAAGGCGATAGTGAACCTCCTGCTCTGCCGGCTTGAAATTGCCAACGGTTATCGTCGCGAGGATCACATCTTTACTAAAGATGTTGTCCTCCCAGTTGTCAATGACTGCTGATATACCAAGCGCAAGCGCTCCAAGAGCAAGCATCTCGTCATTGACTCCCTGTCCCGACCAAACATCCTCGTCAACCATTGGAGGCCCGCCGAACCGCCCCTCGGTCCTTTCGTGCTTACCGAAAAAAGACCGATCCAGGAATTTTTCATTTTCATCGTGCTCAAGGCTCGCTGCATACAACGCCCATGCGATACCAATAATCAGTAGTACCACACCGATTCCGGTAAGACTCGCGCCTAATAGCGCGCCTAACGAACTTCTCAGCGCCACGCCACCCAAAATTCGCAAAGCAACTTGCTGCCCAACCCTAGCTGCCACAGCTGCCTTCCAAGTAAGGAACGAGCCTCCCATCACTGCGAAACCTGAAACCAAAAGAAGCGTACCTGCAACAACATAATTGTGCGACGCAGCAATCTCTCCTTTCGATTGGGTTCTGATCGCACTGATATAGGCGGAAATCCCGCTCATACATGCACCGACACCGGCCGACATCCCTGCGAGAAACCGAAGCATAAGCGCTCTATTAACATTTACAGCAAGGACAGAAGCCCCCACCGGCGCAGCCTGGCGCCCTGCCATTTGGAATGCAAAGGCACCGATTTCGAGCATACCACCAACAGTTCCCGAGATGCCCCCGACAACATTTACCGCAGCATCAGCAAAATTGAATCCAGATGTCATACCAATCTTCTGGATCGCATCCCAAAACTGACGCACTGAAAGAACCGCGCCCAACATAGAGAATCCGACCTCTCTGTTAACAAACGCCCCCCATGCCCGCGGGCGGTAGATCGAGTTGCCTTTAACTAGTCGTGATGCGACGTCTGTGGGCAGCTCCACAAAGCCTTGCGCCTGGCCAATGTTATACAACTGAATCGTTCCCTGCTTTCCCTTTACCTTCGCCAATAGTTCTTTTTCGACAATAAGCGGAACTGTAATCTCCGCCTGAAATCCGGGGTGCCTACTCAGCTTCTCTAGCACTTTCTTCGAACTGGCATTGGCCTGCCGCGACGCCGTTCTATCACCAACTTTGCGCCCTCTCATTTCAAAGGTGCCAGCCGAGGCAGGATTGCCCGCCGCAATAGCATCAAGGTACTCACCAACTTTCATTTTTACGTTGACGGAATAATGCTGCTTTTCTGTGTCAATAAAATCCCATAGCGCCGCGGCTCTAACCCAGACGATTTCGCGCTGCGATATCTGCTCTATAGCGGCAGCCGCAGCCGCCCCGCCCTTTCCCGCCGAGGCTTTCAACGCGCGAGTTTTACCTTCATTAGCAACTTGCTGCATCCCGGTCACCAAGCTTTCTGCAGCCGTCACTGCAGATTGTTGGTAGGTTCGGAATTGCTGCCACCACGATGTCGGCAGCATTCCGCCACCAACGATAGCAGAGTAGACGGTACCTGCATTTCCCGGCGAAACCGCGCTCCCGAGCAGATCAAAGCCAGTGAGCAGCGCACCCGCAAACCAGTTTTTTGGGTCGGAAGGATCGAGCTCGAAAAGTTCATTCAATAGCTTGTATGAACTCTCTGAAACGGCACCACCGCCATACAATGACTCCGCGGCCCGAAGTCGCGCTACCGCATCGATAACCGATTGTGCGACTTGGATCCCGTCCTTTGGCTTGCCCGGAGAAAAGCCCACGCCGAAGTCATTTGCAAAAATAATCTCCGGCCAGGTTCCTCTTGCAAACTTTACCAGGTCATCATCAATCTTTTTAATTGTACTTTGCCACGCATTTTCTTGCGTCGTGTAAAGTGAATTGAAGTCACCGAGTGCACTAACATCAAGTCGCTCGCGGTACCGACTTAACTTCCGCTCTGCTCTTATTCCGCCATGATAGTTAGCATTGGCAGCATAGTATTCATCCGAAAGCTGCAAAGACCCTAGCCGCTCGGATTTCCAATTTGGATCGTAATCGCGAGGCTCCAGTGTCTCCGAGAACTTAGAAACAGTCATTCGCGGCTTTCCCGATACAGCATCCGAAAAAGGGACCCAACGCGCCCGATGGTAGACGTTCAATCCCCTTTCATTCTTGAGCGGTTGATTGATATAACGACCGTAGCGACGTTGAAAATCTGATTCCGTTAGCAACCCCACCCCCTGAGTGTGCATCTTTTCACCCGCAACCCTTAGGGTGTCTGCGGTCTGCTTACCCTCCCACTCGGCCCGCTGATGAACCCAAGCCTCAATATACGTAACATGAGTAGCAGACTGACGTTTCCAGCCCCGAAGTCTGTCGACACCAGTGCCTTCGACGGTAGCGCCACCTGCCTTCCATTCGTCATACCTTTGTTGCGCCATGAACCGCAAGGCATTGTGATCATCAGCCAACCCAACTGGATCAGGTATCACCAGCACGACACCTTGCTTAGACGGCACACCGCTCGACGCCACTGCCATTTCCGTAGCCAATGCCGCTCGTAGCGCTGACAAATCCAACACGGCCCTGGGACTGAATTCATGCAGACGCTTTTGAAACTCAGGGGAAGTAAAATCAGCTACACCACGAAGCGAATCATCAGTGACCCTCATGCCAAATCCGACAGTTTTTCCTGAACCGACATCGCCTCTAGCAGCCGCCGCCACGTCTAGCTCCGTCATTCTCAGCATCCGGCAGCCTTCCGCATTGCTCTCATAGCGCTGTCGAACTTCTTTCGACCAGCGATGTTGGCTAAAAGCAATCCATACCTTATCTAATGTCGCATCCAGGGTAATGAAACGCGGCTTCAAGTTGCTATGCCCTTCTCGGCGGCATTTAGTCAGAAGTTCACCGTCTGGGGAATCTGGAAGCGCGTCTACCGGGGTCCTGTTGAGCATTCCATCCACACCGACTACATACGCATCCCACGTGTTGTCAGGCTTATAGATGTAAAGGTAACCTGTCTGCAAGGTGCGCATGTAGTACCAAGTGGCGGTTTCGTCGACTGCATTAAGTGCCGCGCCAAGTCTGGTGACCTCTGCGGACGCAAGCGGATCAGAAGCGAGCCAAGTGGTCATGTAATTTGGCGCAGGAGCGAAGCAGACTGGCAGAATTGCCAGGCCGATTTTGTCTGTGCAGTTGCGACAATTTCCTGGCATCTCACCCTTAGCATTCGCTGCAGCACGTATAGCGCCGGAAAGATTTTGCGACCCCTGCTTCTCAGTCATGACGAAATTCCTGCCCTAGGCTGTTCTTCTCCGCAAAGTCGCGGATTTCTTGCAATTGAATATTTTCCAGACGAGCCATACGTGATGCAAAACATCCGATCTGCTTCGCGCCATCTAAAATGGCCTGAGAAACATATGGATGTTTGAGGAACTCCGACCCCAACAAAAAAAAGCCTGACGCGTAGACAAGACAATCCTCTTGCGACACCAAACCTTTTGATTGTGCCTCGGTCAATGCAGCATCCAGCTGTTGGTCATCTAGCAACAGGTCGCCCCTCCACGCTTTTGCCTGATGACGCAACTGCTGCAACCACGCCACCCGCTCCAACGCCTTCAGCTGACCTACGGATAGTTTGAAATCCTCGACAGCAACGTGATCTCGCGGCATTCCCTTCATCACCTGAAAACGACCATATGTATCGAGAAACAACCATTTTGATAGCGGTGCAATCAACGCTGCGCGTTGCTGCAGGTCAAGAATGCTGTCAAGCCGAGCCATAACTCGAGGGTCAAAGTAACGAAAGTACAGCGATTGCTCACCAGATCGAACGATGGTGGCATTCTGGCTCAGCGCTCTAGCCAAAGCAGCCCCATCATTTTTAGCGTTGATAGGAATAGGTAGCCATGCGCAAACCGATCTTGCCCCCCGACTTTCCTTCATGCCTGCTACGCACTCGCGAGCAGCGATTGTCAGAGATGCACTTACTACTCGCTCTCTATTCCGCTCATCATCAACCCAGAGGAGGTACGGTAGTTTGCTAGCATCAATATCTGGGTGCCCAATTTTAAGAAAAATTGGCGAGGCGTCACTTGGAAGGTACGGAGCCAATTCGCACCAAGGGTCTCTTATTGCTGGATCAATCAGCACCGCAAGGGTATGGGTCTTGGACAGATCGAGTTCAATCCTAAGCGCCAACGTTGCCTGCTCAGCAATCTCTTCGGGGGCACATAGAGCGAAACTCATACCAAAGCTGCGCCTGAAATGGCTGCTTCACGAATTCGCTCAGCACACCCTTTACCTTGACCGCTTGGCACCTGTGCCATCGCGCTCGCACCCGCAGGCCCCACCCAATCCCTCTGGCTAGCCTTGAACTCAATCTTCCCGGGCGCGCCCAGCTCGATGTTGTCGCCTTCAATCCGAATGTAAGCACCGGCCGCAGTAGCCAGCAGATGCTTGCTTGGCGCGGCCATCTCGATGTTGGCTTCAGTGCTGGCGATGCGAACATTGGTTTTCGCTGCGATCGTGGCTTGGCTCTCATGCGCACGTGCACTCACCTTGCCTTGTGCTGCGTGCAGAGCGATGCCGCGTTCCTGATTCGGGCTGTCTTTGCTGGCTTCGCTGCCTACCGTGTAAAGCACCAAGCCTTGGGCGACAGCCAGGCTGAGTGAGCCTTGCGTCATCCAGTTCAAGGCAACGCCGCTGCTGAGCAAGGTGTGGGTGCCGCTTACCCAGGCCTGATCAGCCGGGGTCAGGCTCATTACGCCGGCTACGCCGCTGCCAAGTAATACCGGCGCGCTCCAACCGGGTGCTTCGCCATCGCCACCACTGATGCTGCCAGCGCTGCCACTGTGCGTTGCTTTCAGTTGTTCCTGCAGTTCGGCCAGGGTTTGATCGATGGGCAGTTCGGCGGGATCTTTGGGTAGCTGCGCGGTTTGATCTGCTGCCGAATCGGCAAGGCTTTTGAGCAGGTCGTGGCCTTGCTGCAGCTGTGCGATGGCCTGCGGCGCCGCCATCTGCGGTGTGCCTTCCTCTGTTGTCAGCAGCAGGCCACGGCCGGCGCGCAGGCTACCGTGTGCCTGGGTGGAGAGTTCGACACCGAAACCGCGTTCGCCGTCGCGCACATTGTCACTACCGCCTTTGATGTGTCCGAGCGTTAGCGTCGTGTCGTGTTGCGTTGTCGACAGCTGAGCGCGGCCTTGCCCGGGCGTGTCGTCGAAGCGCAGCTGCTGGTAGCCACCGGTGCCACTTTGGCTCTCTGCCAGCGCCTGGCTCTTGAAGCCGGTATACACCGCTGCGTGATCGTTGCCCTCGAACCATGCCGCGGCATTGCCGGTAGCGTTTGCGCCGGCGCTGTTGAGCTGATTGTGTTGTGCATCCTGTTGGCCGCGGCCGTTGTAGAGCGCGCCGACTATCACCGGCCGGTCGATGTCGCCTTCCAAAAACGCAACCAGCACTTCCTGACCACGCCGTGGCAAGACCACGCCGCCCCAGTTGTCACCTGCCCACGGTGTCATCACGCGTACCCAGGTCCAGGCCTTGCCATCGGCGGGCGCATTATCGTCACCTGCGGGGTGCGAGAGGCCATTGCTGGCGTTGCCGCCGCGCTGCCACGGGAACTGCACTTTGATGCGGTGGTCGCGATCAGAGAGCAAGGGAGCGCCGTCGCTGACCACAATCGCGCTCAGGGTGCCGGTAATGCTGGGCCGTGGGTGCAGGTGCACGCCGTGGCCATCTTCGGTCTGCGGGCGGTAGATGACCTCGGCCGGAATTACTGCGAACTGGTTGTCGTAGAAGCCGGTGTCGATGTCGTTGCGCTCGGCGCCATTGCTGATGCCAGCCAAGGCGGCCGGCAGCGCCAGTGAGCGCTGATTGATTGGGCCCAGCGTCTGCTCCAGCGCGTCGAATACCTCGGCGTCGAGGTTGTTGCGCGCCTGGTGACGTACCGAAATGCAGAGGAAGCCGGCGTCGCCGGCCACCTGGGGATGCTGCGACAACGCGAGCTTCGCGCCGGGTGCGAGAGCACGCCATTGGCCAGCGCCTTCGATCAGGTGCGAACGCACCCGCAATGCATCCAGATGCTGCTGCGCTCGGCGTTGGCCACGGGCATTGTCCTGCCAACCGTATGGCCCGCTGGTGTCCTGATCGACGATACCAAGCCCGCTGCCCTGCTCTGCCTCAGCGCTGGCTTGCCGCCGTTCCAGGCTGCGGTAGTCCCAGGTGGCGCGCTCCACCTTTGCCGTGGACCAGCTGCGCCGCTCCTGCCATTGCTGGATGCTGTCGCTTCGCTCGGTTTCATCACTGCGGTGAAAGCGCACGCTGCCCAGATCGGTGACGTCGTGGCTGTGGTCAGCTAGCACCAACGTGTGCTTGCCGAAGGCGGATGCATCGGCATTGCCTTCGTGTTCGAACCAATAGAAGATGCCCTCTTCGGCCAGCAGACGCTGTACGAAAGCCAGGTCACTCTCCTGGTACTGCGTGGTCAAGCTGCGCTTGGCGTATTGGCTGGCATCGTTCAGCAGCCAGCGCCACTCCGGTGCCACGCCTTCGTAGTCCGCGAAGATGTCTTCGACAATCTCGACCACGGTCTTGTCGTGGAACACATAGCTGTCCACGCGCTGCGACAGAAACGCCAGCCATGGTTGCAGGCGCAGGCGATAGCGGGCGAGCCCGCCGTTGCTACCAATACGCTCGGCGGCAGTGATGCGTCCGTGCAATGGCCGATGGCTGCCGTCTGCCTGCTGCAATTGCAGCAGCGCAGCCTGACCGATCAGCGGCTGCAGCTGCACACCTGCGTCAACCGACAGCGCAGTGATCGTCCATTGAAAGCCGATGCCGTCGATCTGCTCGATGCCATCCAGGGTTTCGGCAATCAGCACCTCGCTGCCCAGCGCGGTATGCAGCCGCAGGAAGCGTTGTGTCTGTGCTGGCCCAGCCAGGGCTGCCAATACGTTGTTTACCAAATCCATGGTGTTGATCTGCCTTCATGGAGCGCAGTGCGCACTACGCTCCGGACTGAAAACGGTTGATGCAAACATTCGCTGCCGCCATTCCCGGTGCCCGCCAGCACCGGGATGACGTTGTTACCTGACGATCAAGCGCTCTGCACAATTTCCTCAAGGCGCAGGCGAACGCCTTCGCTGATATGCAGGCGGTAGTCGCGGCCGCCGGCGGCAATCAGCACTTCACGTACGTTGCTCACCAGCTGCGGCTTGCCTACCGGTGCGCTGTCCATGTGGATACGCCAGGAGCCGCGGCTGATCTGGGCGGCCACGTTGCGTGCATCCTGTCGTGCAGCCGGTACGGCGCTGTCCAGCAGTTCGATGATGTGCTCCGGACGCAGGCGGTTCCACGCGCGTACGCGGTCCAGGTCGCGCCCCAGGCCCAGCTCCAGGCTGTCGCAGTGGCTCAGTGCTGCTTTGCGGTCAAATCCGTAGAAATCCATGTTGTTCTCCTTCGTCCGTAATCAAGAAACTTTGTATTTGAAGTCGCCCTTCTTGCCGGCGCTGACTTTGATGCTGTTGATGCGTGTGCCTTCGGCCATGGCCGTCAACACGTTCTCTGCGATCTCCGGCAGCAAGGTGCCGTTGAGGATGTGGTCCACATTGCGCGCGCCCGAATCGACTTCGGTGCAGCGCGCCAGCACGGCTTCAACCAGACCGTCATCCCAGCTGAAAGCCGCCTTGTGGTTGGCACTGACGCGGTCACGTATGCGGCCAAGCTTGAGGGTGATGATGCGTACCAGCACGTCGTCGCTGATCGGGTAGTAAGGCACTACCTTCAAGCGGCCAAGGAAGGCAGGCTTGAAGCTGCGCATCAGGATCGGGCGCAGCGCTTCGGCAAGCGCGTCCGCAGCGGGGATCTCCTCAGCCGGCTTGTTCAGGCAGGACTGCATGATCTGCGAGGAGCCGATGTTGGACGTGAGGATGATCAAGGTATTGCGGAAATCGATCTCGCGGCCTTCAGCGTCATCCATCACGCCCTTGTCGAACACCTGGAAGAACATTTCCAGAACATCCGGGTGCGCCTTCTCAACTTCGTCCAGCAGCACCACGCTATAGGGGTTGCGACGTACAGCCTCGGTAAGCACGCCACCTTCACCGTAGCCCACGTAACCCGGGGGTGAGCCCTTCAGGCCGGACACACTATGCGCTTCCTGGTACTCGCTCATATTGATGGTGATCAGCTTGCGCTCACCGCCATAGAGGATGTCGGCCAGCGCCAAGGCGGTCTCGGTCTTGCCCACACCCGACGACCCAACGAACATGAACACACCGCGCGGCTTGTTCGGGTCTTCCAACTTGGCGGTTGCGGTACGCACGCGCTGGGCGATGGCGTCGAGTGCGTGGTCCTGGCCGATGACACGTTCTTCCAGCAGCGTGCCAAGCGAGCGGATGGTGCGGATTTCATCCTTGACCATGCGCCCCAGCGGCACACCGGTCCACGCCGATACAATCTCGGCGACCACAGTGCCGTCCACCTGCAGCGGCACCATCGGCGTCTCGCCCTGCAGTTCGCGTAGTTCGGCCTGCAGCTTCGCAAGCTCCGCATGCTGCGGTGACAGCTCGCGAGCGGCCTTGCCGCGTTTGCCGGCAACCTTGGCCACAGCGACGTCTGCCTGACCTTCCGCAGCTGCTTCCGAATCGCCCTCGCTCGCCACGCCCTGCTCCAGCTGCTGGCGCAGGGCAGCAACACGCCCAGCCAGCTCACGCTCAACGCTCAAGCGCTGCTCGTTGCTGGCCAACACTGCCTGTGCTTCAAGCTGCTGCGCCTTCAGTTCGGCCAGACGCTCTTCGTGCTGGGTGCTGCCGCCGGCAGTCTCGCGCTGCAAGGCGGCCAGTTCGGCCTCGATCCGATCCAGATGCTTGCGGGTGTCTTCGATGATGGCCGGAGTCGCACTCTGCCCAAGGGCGACCTTGGCACAGGCGGTATCCAGCACGCTGACAGCCTTGTCCGGCAGCTGCCGGCCGCTGATGTAACGGTGTGACAGGCGCACGGCCTCCGTCACTGCTTCGTCGAGCACGCGGATACCGAAGTGGGCTTCCATCAGGCTGACCATGCCACGCAACATCGCGGCGGCCAGCACTTCGCTGGGCTCTTCCACCTTCACTACCTGGAAGCGGCGCGCCAGGGCGGCGTCCTTTTCAAAGTACTTCTTGTACTCGCTCCAGGTGGTTGCGGCGATGGTGCGCAGCTCGCCGCGCGCCAGTGCCGGCTTGAGCAGGTTGGCGGCATCGTTCTGGCCAGCGGTACCGCCGGCGCCAATCATGGTGTGGGCTTCGTCGATGAACAGGATGATCGGGTGCGGGCTCTTCTTCACCTCGTCGATCACGTTCTTCAGACGGTTCTCGAACTCGCCCTTGACGCTGGCACCGGCCTGCAGCAAGCCCATGTCCAGGGTGTGCAACTCAACGCCTTGCAGCACCTCGGGCACATCCTTTTCGGCAATGCGACGCGCCAAGCCTTCGACAACGGCGGTTTTACCGACGCCGGCCTCACCGGTGAGGATGGGATTGTTCTGCCGGCGGCGCATCAGGATGTCGATCACCTGGCGGATTTCGCCATCGCGCCCGATCACCGGATCGATCTTGCCGTCGCGTGCACGCTGGGTGAGGTTGGTGGTGAACTGGTCCAGCGCTGGCGTCTTCGACAGGCCACCCTTGGCCTCGCCCGGCACCGCATCTGCATCTTCGCCAGCACTTTCGCCCGTTGCCGAAGCATCGGCGAAGCGCACGGTCTGCGCCTCCTGCGAGCCTTCGGTCAGTTTGGCGAAATCGTGCTTGAGCTCTTCGCGCTTGAAGCGCACGAACAATTTGGAACCGCGATAGGCCAGCTGCGCCAGATCCGGCTCAGTCAGCAGCGCCAGCAGCAGGTGGCCACTGCGGATGCGGGTGGTTTCCGAATCCAGCGAGGCAATCAACCAGGCATGCTCGAACAAGGCCGGCAGGTGCTGGGAGAACACCGGGGTGCGGGTATTGCCGGTCTTGAACTGGCTGATCTCGTCACTGAGGTCGCGTTCCAGCGACTCCGGTGAAATGCCGCTGCGCTGGGCAATCAGCACGAAGTCGCTCTTGGGCTGCTCGAGCAGGGCCAGGAACAGATGCTCCAGATCCACCTCGTAATTGCCGCGCGCCATGCAGAGATTGGCTGCGCGCTGGGTCGCCTGGCGGCAGGTGTCGTCCAACTTGCTGATAAGTGTTTTGAGGTTGATGCTCATGCGGAACCACGCACTCCCTGCTGAAACCGTTCAATTACCGTCGGCGTTGCCGCCAGCGGCGCGTTGTCATTGCAATGTATGGATGCCATAGGTGGTGTCGTCACGCGCGCCGGTCTGGCCGCGTGTGCACATATAGCTGTCCCATCCCAGCCGCGCACCATTTCCCAGTGCGCTGCCTTGGACATCCTCTGCGCGCAATACCAGCCGCACTTCGTACTCCAGCGTCCCGCCGGTCAGCAGCGACAACCACTTGGCCAACGCCAAGGCCGCGTTGCCACCGGGCAGGAAATCATCAAACGCCTTCTTTGAAAGCGGGCCGATGCGCAGCCGCAGGCGCAGGTCGCGCTGCCATACGCGGTCACCGGCCAATGCGCTAGCACCCAGAACGGCGTTTGCCTGGCCAAGCCGCGTCGCCTGCCCCGCCGGCACCCGATACCAGGCACCGACAAACTGCTCCACCTCAAGCGGCACCTGGAAGTAATCGGACAGCACGCGCTGCATCAGCGCCGCCGACACCGGCCGCTGGCGGATGGCGCCGGCGTAATAGGCCACGGCCTGATCGAAGATATCGCCCTCGCCATCGTGCAGGCGGTCGCGCAGCTCGTGCATACCCATGCCGAGCAACGACAACACCAAGGGCAGGAAGCGTTCACGGCGGTCCAGCTCGTACTGCAGCGCCAACCGATGCTTTTTCCACGCCGCGTAGTGCAACGCCACCGCACGCGTGGAGAAGATATCCAAGAAGGCACGCGCGGTGCGATCACGCTCGTACAACTCGCGGATCTGCAAGGTTTCGGTGTAATGCAGCGGCAGCGCACCGGCCGTACCCAGCAGCCCCATGAACTGCGGCGTCAGATGAACCTCGCCCAGGGTTTCGCTGAGCAGCGCCTGCTCGATGGCATCGCGCTCCTGCAGGCGGTCACCGGCCAGCGAATACACCTCGCCATCGGCCGACAACTCGGTCGCCGGGAAGCCCAGCGACAGGTTGTTGCGGAAGCGCACCCGCATCGGAATCGCCTGGCCCGACTTCACGCCCTGCCGCTCGAACACCTGCTCAAGCAGGCGCACCGCCTGGAAGAACTCGAAGCGGTGCGGCTCAGCCAGCAGCTGCTGGGCTACGCCAGGATCGATTCGCCGCTGCGCGCTTGGCATCGGACGATCTCCTCCCCGCTGTCGCCGGAAATCAGCACCAGTCGGGTGAAACTGTTGGCATGCACATACAGTGCGAAGAAGTGATCCATCACCTGCGCGAATGCAGCCACGCCGGTGCCGACAAAGTGAGCCTCATTGATGGTCAAACGAATTTCAAGGCCGCGCACCACCGATGCGAACTGGCGCCCGGACATCCAGGTGGTGGCTGGCACCTGCTCCAGCGCCAGAATACCGTCCACTTGGCGTGCCGAAACATTGCTGCCGGACATGTCGTACAACCGCAGCATTTCCTTCAACGCAGCCAGGCCGCTACCGCTCAGCGACAGCTGATTCAGCGAAAGATGCGAGATCAAACGCCATTGCGCACTGCGCCCATGACGGAAGCGCAACGGCCGGGTCGGCTTGCGCAGCAAGGTAATTGCGCGCGCAGGACTGCCGCCTTCGATGCTCAGGTCGCCGCCGGCCACGCCGTGGGCAAGCTGATGCGGTAGATCGCGGTTGCTGCAGGTCAGTTCGAGGCTGACGGTATCGGTCTGCGGCAGCACCGGATTGAATGAGAGATCGACGAAGCTGATCTCCATCTCGAAACCCGGGCTCTGCCGCGCGATGTCTTCGTCGTGGCGGGCAACCCAGTACTGCCCGGTCCGATCTGGATCCTCACCATGATGCAGCGAATAGAACGGGCGGAACTCGTGGATCGCCTCACCCTGCGGCGTCTGCCGGATGCGGTGCACCGAATCAATGGAATGCACTTCATAGGCGAATGCGCGGCGGGCATCCGCCAGCACCGGGTAGTTCACGGTGCGATGGGTTACCCGGATCGGCTCGCCGTTGATCTTGAACAGATTGACGATGGGCGTGCAGCCAAGCCGGACGTTATGCGTGCCGATATCTTCCAGCACCATCGCATTGCTGCGCTCCTGCTGACCGGCCTGCAGGATCAGATGCAAGGTGAAACGACGACCAGCGCCGGCACTGGTTGCGGCGAGGTCAAGATCGACGAAACCGAACTTTTCCGGATAGGCAAACAGCTCGGTCAACAGACGATAGGCCGGATGCGAGCGCGCCGGGAAATCTATCAGCGCCTCATTGTCCGCAAAGCCTACCGGCGTGATCGGCGCTGCATCCAGCCGGCGCCAGCGGCCGTCACCATCGGATTCAACGTACGCCGCCTTCACCCCCAGCAGCAGCGCATCGCGCAGCGCGGCACGGACCGAGGGCTCGCCGTCCAGGAACAGGCGAAGCTTGTCGGTGCCCAGCTGGCCAAAGCCAAGCTGATCGGACAACAACTGGAACCCCAAGGAGATCTGCGCGCCGCTGCCAGCTGGCAAGGCCGTCGCCATAGGTGCATCGGCCACGGCACGGTAGGCGACCGTAGAAATAGTGATCGGCGCCAACACCACGTCGTAGCTGGTGCGGAAATCGCAGGGAACGCCGCGCACCGCCCGGCTCTGCAGCGAGGTTCCGCGCGGAATACGTACCGGCGCACTCAACTTGGAGGCAACACCGTCCATGTCGAAATAGGCGATGGCGCACGACGGGAACGGCCGCAGATAGTGCGGATACAACACGTCCAGCAGCGCATCGGTGAATTCGGGGTAATCATCATCAATGCGTTTGGACACGCGCGCCGTCAACAGCGCGAACGCCTCGATCAAACGCTCGACGTGCGGGTCCTGGCTGCCATCAGCGGAGAGCTGCAGGCGACCGGCAATCTTGGGATAACGCTCGGCGAACTCGCGGCCATAACGGCGCAGGTAGGCAAGTTCACGCTCGTAGAAGGGCAGCAGGTCCTGCATCAGAGCGCCTGTTGGGTGCGCCGAGCGCGAGTGACCTGATACTGCAGCGTCGAGGGCTGCAGCATTGCATCGAAACTCACCGGCTCACGTGCAGGCTCAAGATCCAGCAGCGCGTGGATGGTGAAGTGCAGCCCACCGGCGAACTGATTGCCTGCATCAAGCTGCACGCTGACGTTCTTCAAGCGGCGCTCATGGCGGCCAACGGCCTGCTCCAGCGAGCGGCAGATGGCGGAACGATCATAGGCGTTGGCCAGGCTCATCGCCGAGAAATCGGCAAGCCCATAGGTCAACAGGGATTGGCGACAGTTCGGGAACTCCGCCATGTCACTTTCCTGGAACGCGGCGCGCGAGTTCAGCAGCCCCTCCAGGTCGCGGGCGATGGATTCCTTGTACTGCTCCAGCGATACGGACTTGAAGATCGGCCCGGCACCCGCGCTGCGCGGGTTATCGTCAAACAGCTTTTCCAACAGGCTGGGTTCGAGTCCCTTCATCGTTGTTTCCGGTAGCTGGGCATCCGTGCGTAAAGGCAGCGATGCAACTGCAGGGCCTTTCCTGGCCATGCCGGGATTGAGACTGCGATGGCGCTTAACGCGCCATCGCAGAACACATCATCAAACGGTGTAGTTCGGGATGTTCTTGGTTGCGCTCCACTGCGCCACGGTCTTGCCACCAACGCCGCCTTCCGGCTTCTGCTGCTGGTAAGTCCACTTGATCGCACCAAAGCTCAACTGAACCACTTCCTGCGGCATACCTTCCTTGTCAACCGTGGTGGTGACGCGGTGTACCAGCACGTTCAGCAACTCGACCAGGTAGTAATTGATCGCGTTGCCGTCCTTGTCAGCGCGCATGAACTCAACGCGTGCCTTCGGGAAGGTGGTGCCGTTTGCGGCGGCCTGGTTAAGGGCCGTGGAAGCGAGGTCGATCGACTTGATGATTTCGATCGGCGACAGATTCACACGGGCTGCCGTGGTACCACCGGAGGTGGAGGCAGTGGCCGAGCGAGGCTGCAGCAGATCCTGCGAGAAGGACTGGATCTCGATCCAATCCTTGTGCTTGTCGTCGTGCGACTCACCCTTGATGGTGTCAATGGAAAGAAAAGCATGTTGCATATCTGGTCTCCTAAATTCCGTTCTTCCGTGAGATTGTTTGCCAAGCGGGGGCTTGGCGGTTGAGGGGGGCTTCGCCCTCTAGAAATGTGCGCCACCGCGAGGTAGGGACCGAGGTCCCTACCTGACGCTACAGCAACAGCAAAACGTTACGACTTCTTCGCGGAAGCCGGCAATTCGGCAACCAGACGCAACGAAACAGACAGCTCATCGAGCTGGAAATGCGGCCTGATAAAGGCCACCGCGCGGTAGACACCGGGCTTACCCGGCACTTCCGAAACCTGCACAGACGCTTCGCGCAACGGGAACTGCGCCTTGGCTTCCTGGCTGGCGTTGTCGTCCAACAATACGTACTGGGCGATCCAACGGTTCAGGAATTCCTCGACGTTGCCCGCCGAAGCGAAACTGCCGATCTTCTCGCGCATCATCGCCTTCAGATAATGGGCGATACGCGAAACCGCGAAAATGTACTGCAACTGCGCAGACAGGATCGCGTTGGCATTGGCCGAATCGGTGTTGTACTTCTTCGGCTTCTGTGCCGACTGCGCGCCAAAGAAGGCGGCATAGTCGGTGTTCTTGCAATGCACCAGCGGCATGAAGCCGAGGTCACTGAGTTCCTTTTCACGACGGTCGGTGATAGCCACTTCGGTCGGGCACTTCAGCGCCACTTCGCCATCATCGGTACGGAAGGTGTGGGTAGGCAGGTCTTCGACCAGGCCACCGCCTTCCACGCCGCGGATGGCCGCGCACCAGCCATAGCTCTCGAACGCCTGGGTCAGACGAGCACCGGCCGCATAGGCGGTGTTGCACCACAGGAACTTGCTGTGGTCAGCCGCTTCGATTTCTTCAACGAAGTTGAAGCCTTCGACGGTGGTGCCGTCCTTGGGGTTGTACGGCAGGCGGCCGAGGAAGCGCGGCAGCGTGAGGCCCACATAGCGGCTGTCCTCGCTCTCGCGGAACGACTTCCACTTGGCGTATTCGACAGTGTCGAACACCTTGGCCAGGTCACGCGGCTTGCCCAGGTCGGTGAACGACTCCAGGCCGAACATGCCTTCGCTGGCAGCGGACAGGAACGGCGCATGCGCAGCAGCGGCCACATGCGACATCTGCTCGATGAAGTACATGTCCTCCGGCTGGCGGCCGAGGAAGTAGTCGCCGATCAGCGCGCCGAACGGTGCACCACCAAAGGTGCCGAACTCTTCTTCGTAAACCTTCTTGAACAATGCGCTCTGGTCGAAATCGATGGCCGACTTGAAGTCCTTGACCAGATCCTTCTTCGGCGAATTGAAGACCTTGATCTTCATGTTCGGGCCGGTGGAAGTCTGCGAGCACAGATAATGCAGGCCGCGCCAGCTGCCTTCCAGCTGCTGGAATTCCGGTGCGTGCATCACCGCGCTGAGCTGCTCGGAAATGATCCGGTCAATCTCGGCGATACGCGCGTCCAGGGTCAGGTTGAGGTTGTCGGACACCACCACGGTGCCGTCCATGACCTCCTGCGCCAACGCGGAGATGATGTCCTTGGCACGCTCGTGCTCGGTGCGCGACTTGGCGACCTTGCTCTTCTCGACGATCTGATCAAGCAGGTCGACTTCTTCGGTAGCCGCGGCTGGCGCGGACAGTTGTGTGGCTTCAGCTGCCATCGCTTACTCCTCCTTTGCCGCGCCGAGCTTCTTCAGCTGCTCGGTGTTGTTGAGCACATCGGTCAACAGGTCTTCGAGCTTTTCATTGCCCGCCAGCTTGTTGCGAAGATCGGCCAGCTTGGTGCGCGACTCAAGCAGGCGACGCAACGGATCAATCTGTTGCACAACCGACTCCGGCCGGAAGTCTTCAATCGAGTTGAACTTCAGCTCGACGCCGAACTCGCCACCGCTCTCGCTGACCTTGTTGGGCACGCGGTAGACTGCGCGCGGGCCGGCCGCTTCCATCACTTCGTCGAAATTATCCAGATCGACGTTGACGAACTTGCGGTCCTTGACCTTGGGCAGCGGATTCTCCGGCGTGCCGCTGAAGTCACCCATTACGCCAACTACAAACGGCAGCTCTTTCTGCTCGATCGCGTCGCCCTTCTCTACGTCATAAGTAAGCTGCACGCGCGGCGGCCGGATCTTCTGCAACCGCTTTTGAACGCTGTCCTTCTTGGCCATGGGTGTCTCCTGACTGGTCCTGTTGATCCGGCTTAGTTGCCAATGTTCTGGAAGGGATCGGCACCGTTGTCACGTGCCGGGCGCGCCTGCGCGGGCTGGGTTGCTGCAGGCTGTGCAGCACGGCGACCGGCCGCGGTCGAGCGCGTCGCCGGCCGTGTTGCACGCGACGGCTTCGGCTTGCCCGTCTCCAGGATCGCGTCGCCCATGGTGGACCGCAGCGTGGTGACCAGCGTCTGCGCTTCACGTTGTGCGGTTTCGGATGCCAATGCGCCGCGCCCACTCAGGCGCTGCAGCGATTCGTTGGCAATACGGAAACCTGCGACGGTCAGTACGCCATCGGCAACAAGGTCATCGGGATCGCGCTGCAGCACTTCTTCCGCTGCAACAATGGCGCGCGCATAGCGGGCCTGATCGAACTGCAACTGGGCAATGCGCACCCAGGGTTCTTTACGTGTGGGGTCTGCCTTGGCCGCGACTTCAAATGCACTGATCGCAGCATCGGCACCTGCAGTCGAGACCTGCGCCTCTGCGTTTGCCAGGGTTACATCGAAAGGAATTTCCGCCGCTTTCTTTGGTGTGGATGCACAAGCCCCCAACCCCGCCAGCAACGCTACCGCCAACATCGAACGACACGCTGCCGCCCCAAACATCTTCACATCCATAGTGATTCCTTCGTCGAAATAAGTTCCTAAAGGGAGCCGCATTTCCGCCGATACAACTTGCGGGAATCCAGTCCCAGCGGCGGCAGTGTACATTCGGGAATGCGCGCCGGTATAGTCATTTTCGAAATCGCGACCTGTTTGTTCTGAACATTTCCTTCACATCGGCGTGCTGCACTTGCATCCGGATGTTGTCGTTCGTCCCGCTGTTTCTATGGCGCCCATCACTAAATGAATGCGTACATGAGCAAACTTCTGCGTGTTGTTTCAGTCACAACTTTCTCCCTGCTTACTACCTTCGCATTAGGCGGCTGCGCTTCCGGCAGCAAGCTGGGCAAGGCCATGGACAGTACACTGCAAGCGGTTGGTCTGCGTGAAGCAAAACCTGAGAAACCTCCGGTAATTCCGCTCAAGATCTACGCCGGGACGAATCTCAATGCCGGTAACGACAAACGCGCGAGCGCAGCGGTATTGAAGATCTATCACCTGCGCGGCGGCCAGCGTTTTGAACAGGCTCCCTTCAATGCCTTCCTTGACCAAGCCGGTGAACAAGCGGCGTTGGGCGCGGACCTGCTGTCGGTCAACGAAGTGGTACTGACACCGGGGGTACGCCAGGAATTGTCCGAACAACTAAGCGATGGCACCGCGGTCATCGGCGTGGTGGCGTTGTTCCGTTCGCCCGCCGAAGGCCGCTGGCGCATGGCCTTTGATGCACGCACCAAGAATCTTCCCAACGACGGCATCACCCTTGGCGTGCACGCCTGTGCATTGACCACCGACAGTCCCGCGCTGAGCAGCCGCATCTCCGGCGACTCGGGCAGTCTGGCGTCGGTGCGCTGCGCGGGTGCGCGTTGAACCCCGCGTGGTTTTCGCGAGCACTTCAACATTGCCAGCCAAGCATGCGCTAGTATCTTTCGCGTTGAAACCGCATGAGGCGGTTGCAACCAGGATGTGAATGGAGTTTTCACATCGGCTGCAACAACGCCTGCGCTGTGATTATGTGACTTGAGCGTGACGCTCGATGCAACGCGCCAACGGAATTTCCAAGGATTGAAATGTGGCTTACGTAAGCAGGATGTCGAAGGTTTTATGGGGTGAAGGCTTGTTCCTGCGCCCGCAGCACTTCCAGCGCCAAGACGCCTATCACGAGGCGCGCCTGCACGATCTGTCGCAGACCCTGCATCCTTACGCATGGGGTGCGCGGCGCGTGCGTTTCGATCCGCACGCGCTTGCCGGTGGCACGCTGCGCCCGCTGGACTTGTCTGCGGTTTTTCCGGACGGTGAAAGCTATGACGCCCCGGTCCATGACAGTCTTCCCGATGCCGTATCGCTGCAGGACCTTCCGCCGGGGGTTCAAGCAACCGTTGTGTATCTTGCATTACCGCTATTGCGTGACGACGGTCGCAATTGCACCGACGCAGAAGGCAGCGTGCTTGCGCGTTATCGCCAAGCCAACCGGGTTTCGGACGATTTGTTCACCGATGCTGCCGAAGCTGAATTGGCATATCTCAGCAAAGCGGTGAAGCTGCTTACCGATGACCAACCCAAGGATGCCTACGCCTCCGTGCCGGTTGCACGCGTGCGCAGAACATCCAGCGGTGGCTTTGAACTGGACGATGAATTCATCCCGCCCTGCGCGCAGTTGCAGGCATCGCCGTTCCTGCATCGCGAGTTGCGCGCCGTACTGGACGCGCTGCAGGCCAAGGTAGACGCGCTGTACGGACTGCATCGGCAGACCTCGCAGAACATCATCGAATTCCGCTCAGGCGACATCGCGTCGTTCTGGTTGCTGCACACCATCAATTCCTCCTTCAGCGCCCTCGCCCATCTGCTGCATCACCCGCAGCTGCATCCCGAGCGCCTGCATCAGGAATTGCTGCGCATGGCCGGCGCCCTGCTCACCTTCTCCAACACGTACCAGCTCAACGATCTGCCGGTGTATCGCCACGATCAACCGGAAGCTTCGTTCCGCAAGCTGCTGGAAATCGTGCGTGCGCTGCTGGAAACCGTCATCTCCACGCGCTACTTCAAGATCGCCTTGAACGAGATCAAGCCGTCCTACCATCTGGGCCGGCTGGATTCGCAGCGCATCGATGGCGAAGCTTCGTTCTACCTGTCCGTTTCTGCCTCCATGCCTGCGCAGGAGCTGATCCAGACGGTGCCTATCCGTTTCAAGATCGGCGCACCCGACGACGTGGAGAAATGCGTGCTTTCCGCGCTGCCAGGCGTGAAGCTCACCCACGCGGCACAGGTGCCGGCCGCCATTCCGGTACGTCCCGGCAGCCACTATTTCGAGTTGGATGCACGCGGTGCTTTGTATGAACGCATGCTCAAATCGCAGTCGCTGATGATCTATGTCCCCTCCGGCATTGCCGACCTCAAGCTCGAACTCGTTGCGGTGACCACCTGATGAACTCACACCTGCCTCCGACCCCGGGCCCGATGCCGTCACTGACCGGCAATGCAGCGATGGCCAACAACGCACAGATTTCCGCAGCGCCGCAAAGCCTGCAGGATCTGATGTCAGACGGCTTCTACCTGCTGTTGCTGCTCAAGCGCGGCCAACTGCCCAACGATGCCGAAGGTTTCGTGCAGACAGTGCAGAAGTTCCTCGACAGCGTCGAGCGCAACGCGATGCGCCTTGGCATTGCCGCTGAAGATGTCTACGCCTCCAAGTACGCTTTCTGCGCAGCCGTTGATGAGGCCATCCTCTCGCAGCCGTCGGCCTTGCATGAAGTGTGGGAACGCAACCCGCTGCAGCTGCGCATGTTCGGCGAGCACCTGGCCGGCGAACATTTCTTCGACAAGCTCGAAGAGCTGCGCCGTCAGGGTGCACCGCGGCTGCCGTCGCTGGAGGTTTACCACTACTGCCTGTTGATGGGATTCGAGGGCAAGTACCGCCTCGAAGGCACCGAGAAGCTGGGCTACCTGACCGCGCGCCTGGGCGATGAAATCGTCTACCTGAAAGGCAAGCGACATGGCTTCGCGCCCCACGCGCTGCCGCCAGACAACATCCGCAACCAGCTGCGCCGGGTGATTCCGTTGTGGTTGCCGGCTGCGGTGGTTGGTTGCTTCGGCGTGCTGGCCTTCATCGGCCTGCGCACCTATATGGGCCACGATACCCGCCAGCAGCTGGCCGCCTACAACAACGTCGTGCAGATGCCCGAACGCACTGCGCACATCACGATCACCTTGCCATGAGCCTGTCGATATGGACGTCCCGAGCTCCTCGTTGTCTGTCGCACTCGCGGCGCTTTCACATCGCGACCGCCTGATCAAACTGCAGGCCCCACATGAGGGGCTGGTGGTTGAGCGCTTCGAGGGCCAGGAGGCCCTGTGCGGCGACATGCGGCTGCAGATCGACTGCCTCTGCACCGACGCCTATCTACAGACCGACAACTGGCTGGAACAGCCACTGACGCTGCAACTGCAGCTCGCTGACGGCTCACAGCGGCAATGGCACGGGCTGTGCACCGATGTTGCTCAGCTTGGCAGCGATGGCGGCCTGGCGCGTTACCAGCTTGCACTTGAACCCTGGACCGCACTGCTGAGGCTGCGCCGCAACGCGGTGATCTTCCAGGCGCTGGATGTCCGCGCCATCTGCACGCAGATCTTTGACGACTACCCGCAGGCCGACTACCGCTTCGATGTTGAAGCGGCGCTGCCGCAACGCGAGATCACCACCCAATACCGCGAGACCGACTGGGAGTTCGTGACCCGCCTGCTGGCCGAAAGCGGCCTTGCCTGGCGCATCGAACAGGCGCAGGACGGCGATGGCGCGCACACCCTGGTGGTTTTTGAACCCGAAGCCGAGCTGCCCGACATCGGCAGCATTCGCTTCCATCGCATTGCCGCCAGTGAATCCAGTGACGGCATCACACACTTCGGCGAACAGCGTCAGCTTGTCCCCAACAGCAGCACGGTTGCCAGCTGGCACAGTGAAAAACTCAACGCCATCGCCGCACAAGCCAGCGCGGAAGGCAGTGACGTTCCACTGGAAGTGTATGTGCAGCCGCGCGCGGGCCGCTTCAATGACAACCGCTGGGCGCAGGACGAGGCACAGGCGCGACTAGACGCCCTGCAGGTTGCGCAGCGGCTGCATGGCGGAAGCAGCAGTGAACGCCGCATGGCCGCAGGCACACGGTTCACGCTCAGCCAGCACCCACAACACGAAGGCGGCCAGTTCCAGATCCTGGTAGTCGCCCACGCGGCGGTCAACAATCTCGACAGTGGCATCGCCGAACTGCTTGGCAACAGCGAGCTGGAACGCGGCAGCTACCGCAACCAGTTTCTGGCCACCGATGGCAGCGTTCCCGTCCGCGCCCTGCCACATGACCGCCCTTCCCTGCACGGCCCGCAGACGGCGCGCGTGGTTGGCGTGGCCGATGCCGCGCTCAGCCCGAACAGGGAACATCAGGTCCGTGTCCAGTTCGCCTGGCAGCGCGGCAGCGCGCCCAACTCGGGCGGCCTGAGTGAAACCGGCAGCGCGCAGGCCGGCCACGCACCGGGTGACCATACCAGCGGCAGCTGGGTATCCGTTGCCGAATGGGTGGCAGGCCCCAACTGGGGAACCGCCTTCCTGCCGCGCATTGGCAGCGAAGTGCTGGTGGAGTTCCTGCACGGCGATATCGATCAACCGCGCATCACCGGCCAGCTCTATAACGGCAATGTTGCGCCGCCGTTTGGTGGCGGCATCGATGAAGACGCCAAGCACCCGGGTGTGCTCAGCGGCCTGCATACACAGGCCCACGACGGCAGTGGCACCCAGCAATGGGTAATCGACGACACGCCTGGCCAGCTGCGCACGCGCCTGCACAGTTCATTGGCTGATAGCCGGCTTGAGCTTGGCTATCTCATACAGCATCAGGACACCGCACGCGGCGCGCTACGCGGCGAAGGCTTCGAACTGGCCACCCAGGGCTGGAGCAATGTGCACGCGGCCGAAGGTCTGCTGTTGTCAGCCAGTACACAGGAACGTGCCACCTCCACGGTGATGGATAATGCCGAGGTGGTTGCACAGCTCAAGGGCGCCGAGCGCAGCCTGGAGCAGATGCAACAGACCCTGCAGCAACAGCAGGTGCCCGGCCTCAAGGCATGGCAGCAGACCGGTCAATTGCGGCAGCAGATCGACCCGGCCGCGGACGGCCGCTTCCAGGCGGTGGTCAACGGCCAATCCCAGTTCAAGCCCAGCGATGGCCGCACGCCTGGAGATCAGCCGGTTGAGCGCTTTGCCAAGCCGCTATTGCTCGCTGAAGCACCAAACCACATTGCCTGGACCACACCTGCAAGCGCGATTGCGTTCGCCGGGCAGAACCTGCAACTGACCGTACAACAGGACCTGCATGCCAGCAGCGGCGAAACCATTGCTGCGGTTTCCGGCGGTCAGGTTTCACTGTTTGCGCAGGGTGGCCCGGTGCGGCTGATTGCCGCCAATGGTCCGGTCAGCCTGCAGGCCAACGACGGTGAACTGGAACTGCTGGCCGACCAAGCCGTGACCGTCACCGCCACCGACGCGCGCATTGATGTGCTCGCAAAGAGCAAGGTGGTGCTGCAGGCAGGCAGCAGTGCGATCACCCTGGAAGGCGGCGACATCACTTTCAGCTGCCCGGGCGAGTTCAAGGTCAAGGCCGGCGAGCACCCGTTCATGGCTGGCAGCAGTTCTTCGCCCAGGCTGCCGCCGCTGCCCGCGTTCAAGATCAAGCCCGATCCTGCGCGCAAGATAGAAAGCACGTTCGCCTACGACCAGTTGCGCAGCGCCGCCGAAAAATCGACACCGATCGAATTCGTGATGATGATGGCGCCGACGTTCGGCTTCGACGTGCCAGCACGAACCTATATGAAGCTGCAGGAAGCGCTGAAGAACGGTAGCTTCCCGCCGCCCAAGCATGAAGTACTCAGCGGCGGGCCCTACCCCGCCGACTACGACAATGCCAAGCGCCTGATCCGCGTGCACGCTTCAGCCGCCGACCAGGCCTCAACCTCGATTGAAGCCTCGCGTGAGCTGCTTGCCGTGCTTCTACATGAATTCGGCCACCACGTCGATAATGTCCTGCGCAACGATCTCGCTGAAAAAGGCGCCGACGGCAAGCCGACCATTGCTACCGACAGCGCGCAGGAAGAAGGCACGGGCATGGCTTATCGCTTTGCCTTCTTCGATCTGGAAGGCACGCACAAGACAACCTACGCCAACTACACCTCGCCGGAGTTCAGCGGGCCGCTGAAAGTCAATTACGCCGAAGTGCAGGCGGCACTGCGCCAACAAGGCCCGGTTGCCCAGGAGAGCAACAAGACACAGGACGGGCGCTACGAAGGATTCAGCGCCGGCGATGGGCAGAACCACGCCAAGAACCCTGGCCAGTCATTCGGGCACCGCTCGATCGAAGCCGTTCTTGGCAGGGCGGGTTTCAGCCGCAGCGATCTTGCCGCCATCTACTTCGGCAACTGGCTGCGTGACTATTCCCAGCTGCTTGATCCAAAGATTGTCCGCCCGCCGAACATGCCCAAGGATCTGGGCAAGTACATCTCGCGCGAGGCACTGACCAAGATTGTCGACATTCTCGCCGGCGGCGAGTTCCATGAGCTGCGCTATCGCGATAAAGCCCACTATGAAGTGACACCCGCTCGTTTGGGTGTCTATCGGCCCAGCGAACACATCGACAATCCTAAAAACCTGAAGCCGGACCCCGCAGACCCCAAGACGGTCGACAAGGATTTCGAACCTTGGGTCACTGCCAACAGCCCGTTGCTTGGCGTGGACAAAGCGACATCGATGAAGCGCTACATCGCCAGTTCCAGTGCCTTCATGGCATCGGAGCTGAAGCAGGCGATTTCGCTGGGACGTACTGCCGACGGCATGCGTCACTTCGGCTCCGCGCTGCATGTGCTGGAAGACTATTTCGCCCACTCCAACTTCTGCGAGCTGAGCCTGCGCAAGATCGGGCACAACAATGTTCTTCTGTGGACATCGGCGGCCGATTGCAAGCACAAGTACCCGGTAGTGACCGGCATGTTCGGCTCTACCGATGTGATTGCCAGCTTGGCCGAGCCCATTGCCCACAAGCTTTTCAGCGTGGAAAGCTGGGAATTCAAGGCCAGCAAGCCAGGTGAGCGCTCGGACAGCGAAAAGATCATGCTCGTCCTGCTTTCCGAGCAGAGCGATCAACGCTATTACACCGGCTTCCAGAACTTCCTGAAGCTGCGCGACCGCATGCTCAGCATACCCGGCCACGAATATCTGGAACGCGCGGGCTGGATCGCTTCGGCCCCGATGCGTCTGGTGCTGAACAGTTACAACCTTGTCTATCAGCAATTGCTTTTGCTGATCGGCAACAGCGTCGACGATGCCCAGACCATGTTCGATTCCGACCCGAACAAGAGCGGCTCAACCGACCCCAGCCATTCGCAGCTGGCAAAGGATCACGACGTCCATCCGCTGCATACGCTCGCGGCCAAACTTGCACAGCAAGCGGTGACCGAGGTGGGCAAGGCGATGCTTGCCCGCTGGAACGGAAACGGGCAATGCGATCCGGTGAAGATCGCCCAGGACTACCTGGTCCATCCCTACGACAGCAGCTGGCAATGCCCGCATGTATCGGCCTGGGCCAAGGACCATGCCGCCAACATCCGCAGGGCCGCGTCGGCGACCGAGATCGAACATTTGCACGAAGAGCATGGCAAGGACGCACTCGAGGGCATTCGCCGCGTCGGCCGCTATGGCACCGACAGCTGGGATTACATCACCAAGTTCTATGAAGATCTCTTCGGCGAGAAGAACCAGGTCAAAGGGAGCGGCAAGAAGTGAACAAGTGCTTATTGGCGGCAACGCTGTTCGGGATGATGCTGATCGGCTGCGATGTCAGCTCATCGCGGGCGGAGTCGGCGTCGGCTGCCGCCGCCGATGTGGCCGTCAAAGAGAAGCCATTCCTCGAGACAACACCTACGGGCCTGATCTACCAAGGCAAGGTACTGAATCTTGGCGCGCCAATGAACGAATGGGTAACAGTGCTTGGCGCCGACTATCGAAGCACCCAACCCAATCCCAGCCTCACGGTTCTGGTATGGGACAAACTCGGCATTCGTGTATACCCCGACAACGCCAAGAACCCCAGCGCCAGCATCGTCACCATTGTCCTCAACCATATGGACAACGAAGCGGCTGGCTTTGAAGTAGCTGCGCCCGGCACCGAACTGGAGCCCCTGCGCACCTACGATCAGTCCCTGTCCTTGCAGGGGTTGCCGATCACCAACAGTACAACGGTACGCGACCTGCGCGCAGCCGGCGGTGATGCCTGGGATTTCAGCTGCACCAAAGGTGTCGCCACCTGTTTCACACACCGGACTGACCTTGCACCGGACCAACTATCCATCGCCTTCGCGGTCGATGGCCGCATTGAAGACAGTGTGATCTACACGTTGGAACTGCAGCTGGCAGATAAGCGATAACCACGCAATCGGCGTTGGCAAATCGCTGGGGAGTCGCCACTTCATCATGCCGACAAAACGCTCGACGGCAGCTTAGGAACTGAACACCTTTTACCAAGGTGGCGCCAACGACTGGCCATGGAAACAGGTACACCTGCACCCACCCCTTCTTCACCCTCTCTAGTGCATCAATGCTGCGGACAGCGATTCAAAAGGCAGCAGGCGTCTACGGCCTCAATCCCAGAAGTCACTTTTGGTATACGACGTAATTTCTTCGAAACCCATGCCTTGCAAACCAGCATCTTTGTCGACTCCCCGTATTTCAATGCCAGGCTAAATTAGAGGTTTCCGGTTCGTGGTACTGGCGGAATTCGGCTGGCGTCAGCCCGCCGAGGCTGTCGTGAGGTATGTCGGTGTTGTAATCGGCCAACCACTGCTCTGCCTGTTCGCGTACTTCTCCGAGATTGCGGAAGACGTGCATATCCAGCACGCCACGTCGGAAGCTGCCATTAAAGCGTTCGATAAAGCCGTTCTGCATCGGCCGTCCTGGCTCGATGAAATCCAGCGCGATGTTCTTGCGCTCGGCCCATTCCGCCAACGCCAAGGCGATGAATTCGGGGCCATTGTCTAGGCGGAGCTTTGCGGGATAGCCGCACCACGCCGCAATTCGCTCCAAAGTGCGGATGACTCGCGTAGCCGGCAAATTCAGATCAACTTCGATGGCCAAAGCCTCGCGGCTGAAATCGCCGATTACGTTGAATGTCCGGAAGCGTCGTCCATCCCAGAGCGCGTCGGACATGAAGTCGATCGACCAACTGCCGTTGATCTGCTCGCCGGCCACCAACGGCATCGGGTGCCGGTTTGGAAGACGCTTCTTTCCTCGCCGACGCTGATTGAGCTTCATCAGGCAGTACACACGCCGGACACGCTTGTGAGTCCAAACCAAACCGCGGCGACGAATCAGTAGAAACAGCTTGCCGAAGCCGCGCTCCGGAAAACGCTCAGAGAGCTCGGCCAATAACGCGATCACATCTTCGTCCCGATCCGGTCGATGGCGGTAGCGTGCCGTCGACCGTGACATCCCAATCGCTGCACAGGCCCGGCGTTCGCTCCAGCCGTGGCGGTCCTGCAGCCAGGCCAAGAGCGGGCGCTTATGCGCCGGGTCTAAAGCTTTTTGCAATCAGATCCTTCAGCGCATGATTCTCCATCGCCAGGTCAGCATACATCCGCTTGAGCTTTGCGTGCTCGGCTTCAACGTCGCGCAACCGCTGCACGTCCGAAGCTTCCATGCCGTCGTACTTGGACTTCCAGACGTAGTAAGTCGCATCGGAAATGCCAAGCTCACGGCAGACATCCTTGACCTGCCTTCCAGCCTCAACTTGCTTCAACGTCGTAACGATCTGACTCTCGGTAAATTTGCTCTTGCGCATCGGTGGTCTCCTTGGGGCTAGTTTGCCCGGAGACCTCTAAGAATGCCTGGATCAAGTTTACGGGCAGGCGACACTTAGGCGAGCTTCTTTTGCAAGCATTAACCACACCCTCTAGGGAAGGCCTGAACAACTCCGTCCCCACGCGGTGACATCCAAGATTTCGGCCCAACTACTGTTTCGTCGATCAAAAAACTTACAAAGCGTGCAGGCAAGTAAACTTCTTTCCAGCGACACGCTTGGCGAATTGTTCAGACCTTCCTTAGCCCTTTAATGATCCTCACTGCCGAAGAGAGGCTGTATTGCTGCTGCGAGAAATCGTACGACCGTCCACCAGCAGGAGAGAGATTTAGATAAAATCCGCGCTGCTGCACATCAGGGATTTTCGTGCTCACCACAAAAGAATCTCCAATCAGCGTCGGATATCGCAAAAAGAACTCCGCAATTCTCCCGCGACCTTTAGAAGATATTTTGGACTCGGGATCAACCAAGGATTCAATTTCAACTTGGAACATCTCCACGCCCGACTGCACTAGCGCGTCCATATGCGCAGTTCGGTCAAGCAGAGAAATGTCATCTTTTAGTAGAAAAAGTCCATTGGCAATTTTTCGAACATCCAATGCAGCCAACGCATTCAACTGGGCACGACTTGACTCTATCTTTTCTGGATCCACAACCGTGAATTCGAGGTAGCTTGGCTTCAATTCTTCAAGCAGCTCTCGACAGAACCCGATATCTTCCACTCCGCTGGAGGGATAGATTGCGTGCTCACAACTCAGTAGAACCTTTAGATTCTTGTATTGTTCGACATCCAATTCATTCGCGGAACCGCGTCGCGACAAGACATACCCCGCCATATCGATTTCGCCGAGCTTGGCAGATTCCGCAGCCGTACTTATTTGATTAACCTTTATCACTTCAACCCCTACATGCTTTAAATGAATTCTTCCAACTACCACTCTCCTGCCTACGACCCAGCTCGCTAAGTGTCGCCTTGATTGCATCAGCACCACCGCGCTTCTCGGCCGTCCTTAGCATCCGGTATATCATCTTGTCATTTATAGGGCTGTGAATATGCTTTCCTGCATGATAAGTGCCCGCAGACCTCGCTGCTGCCCTCCCCGGATGGCCACTCTGTGCAACTTGAGACCCAGCAGTCCCCCAAAGCCTTGCACCGTTCTCTGCAATCTCCACGTCCAGCCCATTCCGAATCAAGAGATCCCTAGAAAGGGCCGCATATTTACTTGGATTGTTCTGCTGAACTATATGATGGGCCGTCTGACCGGACAGCAAGGGCCGACCAGAAGATGTCAAATTCTTCGACAACTGATAGGTGCTTGAAAGGCCTAGCGGGTCAACCCAACCCAACGTATTCAAGCCATATGCATAAAGATTGGATCCGCCCGATAGCCCAATCGGATCCTGGCCCACATAACTTGCCAAGCCCGGATCAAAATACCGGTGTACATTGTACGCAAACCCTGTCTCAGTATCGAGGTACTGGCCCTGATACAGAAAATTTAGCGCCGCAAGCGGCTCTCCGAGTGACTCTCCCAAAGGGTCCAGCATGCGAAAAATCTCACCGTTCGGGTCGGCCTGTACAAAGTAAACCGAAGGACATTGCTCGCCAAAGCGCGCACCCTGCGGGGCAGAATTGTTCCGAACAATCTCCTCTTGGCACATCCTTTCGCGCAATCGCCCTTCCGATAGGGCCACCTCGACAGAGGCATGCTGTAGCGTTGTTTCTTTTCCGGCCAAGCTAGCACTCACCCCAAGTCTCCCGCCACCTGATATACCACCTAAGTTTGTGGTGGCACCTGAATGAACATCCGATGCGGAAGATTCATCGATCCTATTCCTCACGGAAGGAAGTGGAAGACAGGCGGCCTCCTCCCCCTCTATCTTTTGCCCCCCAGCATCGGGGAACGGAAGGTTCCCAGTGCCTGATCCGGTGATCAATGCCAGCGGAACAAATGTCTCTGGGTAGTACAAGTACTCCCGAGCGCGCTCATACAACGCCGCCAACTTCTTCTGCCGCGCCTTGACCTCAACCAAGTTCGCAACATTCCCCACCCATACCGCCGCGGCCTCCTCCGCGTCATTCGCCTGCTGCACTTCACCCAACAACGCATCGCCGTCCCAGAAGAACCATGTCGTCTGCGTCGGGTTGCGCTTGAACACTCTTCGGCCAAGCGGGTCGTAGCCATAGTGCGTGGCTTGTCCATTTCGCCGGCTTTCGGCCAAGCGGTGATTGGCATCCCAGATCAGGGTCAGATCGTCAGGAGCGTCGCCGTGCGGTGCGCCTTTGCGTATCAGGTCGCCCGCCCGGTCAAAGACGTAGTGCACGCCTTGATAGGTACCTTCGCGCGTCCAGGTGACCAGCTCATCGTTGTCGCCGCCCATCACTTTCCGTGCCTGCACCTGCTTGATCTCTGTGCGCAGGCGGTCGCCCGCTGGGTCATTGAAGAAGCGTTCTATCTTGCCCTTCGGGTCGGTGTGCTGCAGTAGCCGACCAATGGCGTCGTAGCGGTATTCGTCCACGCCCTGCCCGCTGTCACTGCGTCGGGTCAGGTTGCCGCTGCGGTCATAGTCGTAACGGGTTTCAAACAGCGGCGCGGCGTCCTTCAGGATCGATTGCGAGGTCAGCAGGTTGCGGCTGTCATAGCTGAAGTTGCGCTGCAGATGCGGGCTCAGGGTCTCCTGCGTGGTCCGCCCCAAGGCATCGCGCTGCATCAGAATGGGCGACTCATCGTTGATCGCTATCGACACTGCCTGATCACGCAGGTCGTAACCGATGGCCAGATGATTACCGGCCGAGGTGTCTCGTGACACCCGGTTGCCCACCTCGTCGTAGCCATAGCTGACGCGGAAGCCATCCTGCAGCTCTTCCAACAGCTGCCCGGCTGGGTCGTAGCGGCGCTTTACCGTACGTGAGGGATTGCGCATTTCCAGCAACTGACCGAGCTTGTCGTAGACGAAATACTCCTGTAGCTGCTGCCCCGGATGGCGCAGATCCGGCAGCGTCTTGCGGGTAATCCGCCCCATCTTGTCGGTGTTGAAGGCTATCTTCTGGCCAAGCGGATCGATGGTAGCGGTCAAGCGCCCGGCTGCGTCATAGCTATAGCGTCGTGCCTGGCCCCAATAGTCGACTTCCTCGATGATGCGACCAAGCGGGTCACGCACCAGCTGATAGGTTTCACCGCGCTGATTGATGACGGCGATCAGCTGCTCTTCGCTGTCATAGCGGTATTCCACCGCATGACCATCGGCCTGCAGACGGCGTCCGATCTGGCCTATGCCGACATATTCCAGCCGGGTTTGCGCGCCGGCTTCGTCGGTGTAGCGGACAAGCTGATCTTCCGCGTCGTACTCGCAGCGCACGCCTGTACCATCGGGCGTCAGTGTTGCCAGCAAGCGGCCCTTGGCGTCGTATTCATAGCGACTGACCTGGCCCAGCGGATCTACCTGCCGCAGCAGATTGCCCAGTGCATCCTGCTCGTAGCGACTCTCATGCCCGAGCGCGTCGATCACTGCTGCGACAAGACCGTGACGGTCGTAGCGCAGCTGCGTGACTGCCTGCCGCGCATTGGTCTGCGCGAGCAGTTGCCCGCTGGCGTCATAGTCATAACGCGTGGTGGCCGCCAATGGGTCGGTCTGCACGACCATCAATCCACGCCCATCGTAGGCCTGCTGCCAGGTGGCGCCATCCGGTGAGCGCAGCGCGACCATGTTGTCGTGGTCGTCGTACTCCATCTGCAAGCTGCTGCCATCTGCCCGCGTCAGGCAGCACAGGTTGCCGTGTGCGTCATACGCAAACCCGGTACGCAGGCCTTCCGGGTCGGTTACCGCCACCGTGCGGCCGAAGTCGTCGTACTCGAAGAAAGTGACGCCGTCGAGCGGATCAATCTCGCACAGTGGTAGCTGATTCTCGTCGAACTTGATCACGCTCAGGTGGCCCAGCGAATCGGTCACGCGGGTCTCGCGCAGCAGCGTGTCGTACTCGAAGTGGTAGTCGTACAGGCCTCCGTCGCCCCAGGAGTGCACTACCCGCCCCTGCGCATCAAAGGTGTAATAGAACGACAGGCCAACCCGGTCCGTATGCTGCACCAATCGGTGCTGCGCATAGGAAAACGTGCGCGCGGCACCTAGCGGGTCAACCGCAGCGGCCAGATCGCCTTCATTGCTGTAGCGGTAGCTCACCAAGGGGTGCACAAGCCCGGTAGCTGGGTCGTGCAGGGCCATGCGCTCTATACGGCCGTGCCGCGCATCCACATCGATGAAGCGCCCGTGCAGACCATCGACACCGCTTTCAACAATACGAACCAGGTGGCCGTCGTTACGCTCGAAGCGCCAGTAATTACCACTGGCATCTTCGATGCGCTGCAGGGCCAGGCTGCCATGTGCCGGCAACGGGGCAATCCCTGCCGGCAGATCGCTGCCGAACACATACTCCAACCCGCCCTTGAAACGCACCTGCAATTGCCCGCGCTGGCGCAGCAAGCGTGCACCATCGACGAAATCCAGTATCGCGGCGGCTTCACCGTCAACCGGCGGCAGCTCGGGGAAGAAGGCGACCTGCCCCGGCCCGGACATCCATACCGAACCATCGGCCAACACTTCCAGCATGATGTCGGCAGGCGTCTGCCAGCCCATGCCACAGGCGCCGCCGCGCTCGGCTTGAGCGGAGCTGTAACTGCGTTGCCAGACAAACGGCAGGCGACCGGGAATTTCGAAGTCCTGGTGGCTGACCACCACGCTGCCGTCACGGGTATCCACCGGCTCTGCGCGCAGGATCTTGCACTTCAGTGTCCCCGAGGGCAGATGCCCCCACTTGCCTTGCCGCCACACCTTGAAGGCATCCATCTTGCCTTGGAAGAACTTGCTCTTGCGCAGTTTTCCAAGTCCGGCAAAGGCTGCACGGAACGCCATCGCCGTCCACGAAATCGTCGGAGGGCCGCCCACCGTCACGCTGCTCGGAATGGCGACATTCAGGCCGGTCGGCAGCGACATTGCCCGCAACGGCTTCTTGGGTTTCTTCACCCGGAACGGGTTGATCATGCCGGCCAGGTTGCAATCCAGCACCGGCATGGCCAAGCGCGAGAACGGCTCGCCATCGGCCGATACCGTGCGGCTGCCCATGAAGATTTCTTCGCCGTCGAACTGTGGGCCCATCGGCGCGGCCAGCGGCGGCGCCCACACGCCCAAGGGAATATGCACATCCAGGCCGCCGGTACCGGCGGTGGCGCGATGCACACCGTTGACCTTGATGGTCGAACCGATGAACGGAATGTAGTCGAATGGATCCAGCACCAGCCCGATATGCGGCGTGGGCAGCGGGCTGGGCGGCACCGCATACATATGGATATCGATACCCAACTGCGGATCAAGATGTTTGGCAGCGATGCTCATGGCAACACTCCTTGTTGCTTAGATGGCGCGCAACAGCGCACGCAGAAAGGCTTTGACCTCATCGCGATAGTCGGCACTGATCCACGCCACCACGATGATTCCAATCACGATGGCCACAGCCATCACCGCTGTTTTCCTGCTCGGCGTCATGCCAGTGCCGCTCCTGCCGTTGTTGAGGATGTAGTACGCGCTACGCTTGCTGCCTGCAGCAGTTCGGAGGGATCCGGAAGGGGTTGCATTGCGGGCGGCTCGCTCCATACCGGAATCTCGTGATCCAATGGATGTTCAATGGCAGGAATACCGTTCCAGGCCGGATCGAGAAAATCGCGGCCCACGGCGACGATCTTGCGGAAGAATTCGTCGCCGGCCTGGATCAGCCGCTCGCGCTCCTGCTGCGCGCGATGGAAGCCCTGCTCCAGCGCGGTATCCAACTGCCGCTCGATGGCATCGAGCGCCGATCGTGCAGGCCGCGGCCCCAGTGCCATGGCACTGCTCTCAGCATCACCGAATACACGCGTGCTGGCTTGCACATACTCCGCTGCGACGTCCAGCAACTTCTGGCAACGACGTGCGTCCTGCAAAAGCAACAGATCCCACAGCGCCTGCGGCAGCGTTGTGGTTTTGCGGTCCGCCGGCGACAAGGGCTTGGCAATGCGAATGGCTTCCAGCAACTGCGTGCGTGCCACTTCCCGGTTGCCGGCCTGCAGCTGGCACCAGCCGGCCATGCGCTGCCCTTCCAGTTGGAACATGGGATGCGGAATGCTCGCCGCCGAAGCCGATGCCTGCAGATAGGTCTGTGCGGCGCGCTCTGGCTGTTTGGCGGTCAACCAGCAGCCCGCTTCGCCAAACCAACTCTGCATGACCAGATCCGCGCCGGCGGCGTTTCCGCCCAGCCTTGCGCTCTCCGCTGCGGTGCGTGCGCCGCGGTAGGCGGTGATGGCCTGCGCGTGGTCACCGTGCTTGAGCCAGGCACCGGCCACCATCATCTGCACCACCGACTGCTGGTCGTGCCAACCATTGCGTGTGGCAAGGGCCTGCGCACGTTCGGCACGTGTTACCACCTGCGCAGGGCTGCCACGCTCGATCAGCAACATCAGGTCGGCAAGCAGCTGCCGGTACAACACTTCTGGTCCGCGCCCCGAGGATTGCGCTGCGGTGTCACGCGCAATGCCGAACATGTCGACGTCTGCGCCAATCAACGCGGCCACGCCTGCATGTTTTTCCAACAAGGGCTGCCAGCGTGGATCTTCCTGGGTGTCTACCAATACCAAGCGCAAGTTCGCGTTCGGGCCAGCATTCAATGCGGCCGAGACCCAACGCTCAAAGCCATCGCCGGGCACATAGCGCTCGGGCTCCAGCACCGCCGCCATCAAGCGCAGATGCGCGCCGTGATGTTCGGCGAAGCTCTCCAGCACCTCGATCACACCTGCGGCGGAATCCGGATGGGTTTCGTTGGGTCCACGCCAGCCCAGCGTCACGCCCTGCTCGCGCAGTTCATCCTGGCTGCCGAGGTAACGCTCCAGCAGATCCTGCTTGATCTGCCGGCTGTAGCGGAAGCCGAGCTCGTAGCGAGTATCGATACGCAGGAAGTAATCCGGCGTATCACGGCCTTCATCATGCCGCTGCATCTCGAAGAAGGCCGCCAACAGACGACTGGCATTTGCCGGCAAGCGCCATATCAGCAGTCGCCGGGAGGGATCGGAACTTGCCTGCAGCCAAGCCTCGCGCAAGGTAGCGAGGCCGCGCAACATGGGGGTGTCCTGCATGCTGAATCTCCGTTCTGCTTAGCAGTTGAGTTTGATCTCGCTGCCGTTGACCGAGACTCCGCTGGCGTTGATCACCACTTCCGAACCGCCGGCGCTGATCTTGATTTCGCCTGCAGTGATTTCGATGGCCGAGGATTCCCCCACAGCTGCAATCAATTTCGCCGCAGACGCCAGGGTCATCTCGCCAGTGGAGAACTGCGAGTGGGTTTCAGTAACGCCCTGCTCGAACGCCCCCTCCACGCCGATCGTGCGTGAACCCTTGTTGGCATCCTCGACCGCGCCAGTCACGCCGCGCTTGTCCAGGCCGGTGATGGTGGTCTCGCGCCCGGCAAGATATTCCTCGGTCACCTTCCCCTGCACCTGCTCCGTCGAAGTCGAGGTGATGGTCTGCTTCCACGTACCGGTGCGCTGGCTGATGTAGTTGCCGGTCAACGTGGTAGTGAACGGGCCGGTGATGGTTTCGGTATAACCGGCAGCAAGAATGGTCTTGGTCTGACCGGTGTGATACGTCTCGGCAACGGCGCCGGTGACATCGGTTGTGCGCGTCCCGGTCACGGTAGAGGTATCGGTGCCAGTGACGGTGATCCCACGGTTGCCGGTGATGCCGATGGTCTGGTTGCCGCCCACGGTCATGCCGTGGTCAACCGTCACACTTGTGGTTTTGTTGTTGAGGATGCTCGCAGTCTGGTCATTGAGCACAGTGGTGACCATGTCGCGCTGCGCGCGCATGTTCAGCAGCTCGCCGCCGGCGCCGTCGTGCATGGTCACTTCGTTCCAACCCGCGCCCTTCACCGTCTTCGATTTCAGGCCGCTGACTTCCATGCCGAAGGGCGGCATGTTCTGTTCGTTGTAGACGCGGCCGGTGATGATCGGCCGGTCCGGGTCACCATCGAGGAAATCGACGATCACCTCCTGGCCGATACGCGGCGGCGACACGCCACCCATGTCGGCACCTGCCCAGGGGCTGGCGCTGCGGATCCAGCACGAGGCGTTTTCGCGCCGATCCAGCTTGCGGTCCCAGTGGAACTGCACCTTCACCCGGCCATAGGCATCGGCGTGCAGTTCTTCACCTGGCGGACCAACCACGGTAGCCGTCTGCGGCCCCGGCATGCGCGGCCAAGGAGTCTGCCGCAATGGGCGGAACGGAATGCGCCGCCGTAATACCTGCGCCTGCATCTCCACGCTGGGCGACTCGGCGCTGGAGAAATCGCTGGCGAAGTTATTGTGTCCTTCGCGCTGCATCGACACCACGAAGAACTCGCGGTCTACCTCGTCTCGGCCGATGAAATCCGGGTGCCGCTCCAGGCTGAAACAGGCGCCGGCCTGCAGCTCGCCGGCGTTGCCGGCGCATTCAAACAACTTGGTCGGCCAGCTGACTTCCTCATTACGCACCGCCGCCAAGGCCTCGCCGACACGGCTGTTGGCGAAACGCGCTGCGCCGTCGTAGCGGTACTGTTCCAATGGCGGCAACAGGCCCATCGGCACCTGATTGCCCTGGTTGCCATCGAGCTGCTGCTTGGGCTGCTTGAAGTCGAAGCTGCGCAATGTCTGCGCGCTGGGCCCTACCCTGCGTCGTGCGCCCCAACGGTGCAGGCCGGTACGTGCCAAGGTGCCCTGATCGGAGACATAGGCAACTGCGCCCGGCTCACCGTGCACCACGCTGAGCGTGGAGTCATCGCTGATGACCAGCGTATGCCCATCGTCGTCATGGACGAAGCTGTAATACAGGCCCGCGTCTTCCAGCAGGCGGCTGACGAAGGCGAAATCCGATTCGTTGTACTGCACGCAGTACGACAGCGGCTGCAGCTTGCCGGTATTGAGATCGTAGCGGTAGCGCGCCAACTGCTCGTAGCCGGCAAAGACCTCCTCGATGATTTCCAGAACGTTCTTGTCCTGGAAGATGCGGCAATTGCTGGTGTAATCGAGGAAGGCAAACCAGGGCGCCACTTCGGCCCGATAGCTGTTGAACTGCGCCTGTTGCCCGGTGCTGGCGAACTCGCGCACATAGCCATGCACGCTGCGCCCACCGAACTCATCGCCGAGCAACAAGCGCAGCGGCTGACCAACCAGTTGCTTCAACTCCAGCCGTGACTGGGTCGACAACAACTCGATGTGATAGAGGAATGGCGCGGAAACCGCTTCGTTGCCGTTGAAACGTTTGACCAGGAATGTTTCCGGGGCAAGCGCAGTTTCAATACGGACCAGGCGGCGATCTTGATGCAGGCGTTGCAAGCCGCCTGCTGCTGAAAGTGATTCGGCGAACATCGGGCGTTCCATCGTCCCATGCAGTATCGAGAACCCGACTGTGCCATTGCTTTATGAAACGCGCCAGTTTTCTGACACCCGTATCGGGGGATCAAAGGCTGAATTCGTAGGAAAGTATTAGTCGAGGGCGAGCTTCATCACGTGGCCCTAACGCAATCACGGCGTGCACATGTTGTGAACTGCGCAAACCCTGTGTGTCGCTGCCTTCCAATCCGTGATTGTTGTCTGGACATTCGAAACCCGTCTTTAGCGATGTAGATCACACAAAGCTGCGGGTGAATCCAGCTGGCGAAGTCAGTCTCGCGCTACTGAAAACGCACCTGTAGAAGGTGGCTCTAATGTAGCCCGGGTAAGCGCAGCGCACCCGGGAGCAGGAATCCGGAGTTCTTTCGGGTTACCCGCTAATGGCCCCGGGTGCGCTTTGCTTACCCGGGCTGCGGGCTGAAGGCGCACCTGTAGAAGGCGGCTCTACTGTAGCCCGGGTAAGCCCAGCGCACCCGGGAGCACGAATCCAGAACGTGATGATGGATCTGCGGTGAGGCCCTTGCCGAGCATGGCTCGGCACTACAGGCGGTGCGTGCAGGACTGTAGCCCGGGTAAGCCCAGCGCGCACCCGGGAGCACGAATCCAGAACGTGATGATGGATCTGCGGTGAGGCCCCCGCCGAGCATGGCTCGGCACTACAGGTGATGCGTGCAGCCGCTGCTCTCCAGGTCAAACGGAGGCGCAGTGCTCGACGATCAGCTGGATGGCCTTGCCGCCGCGGTAGTCATCACTCACCAGGCGGTAAGCAACCTGCACATGTTGCGCCGGTGCCGCGCCGGTCCAGCCGCTGAAATGGATCGCGTTGATTCGCGCGGTACTGCCCTGCTGGCGCAGCACCAGCTTCAGATGGCGCTCCTTGAGTACGCGCCACTCAAGCACCTCGAACTCACCGTCAAACAGCGGCTCGGCGAAGCCCTGCCCCCAGGGGCCGGCCAAACGCAGTGCTTCGGCGTGCTGGAAGTCCAGCTCGGCGGGCGACAACTCGCCATCGCTGAGCAGCTGCTGCTGCAGCAAGGCCGGGTCCAGGCTGCGTTGTACCTGCTGCGCGAACACCTGCTTGAACGCATCCAGATTCGCCAGCGGCAGGCTGAGCCCTGCGGCCATCGCATGGCCGCCAAACTTTTCCATCAGCCCGGGATGATTGGCATTGATCGCCGCCAATGCATCACGGATATGGAAACCACTGATCGAGCGCGCCGACCCCCGCAATGCATCGCCACCCGGCTCAGCTGGCGCAAATGCAATCACCGGCCGATGCAGGCGGTCCTTCATTTTCGACGCCACCAGGCCAACCACACCCGGATGCCATTCGGCGTCGAACAGGCAAGCCGCCACCGGCCGCTGCATATCGTCATCCAGCAAAGCACGCGCGACGGCCTTCTCGGCGTCGTCGGTCATGATCTGCTGTACGGCGCGGCGCTCGGCGTTGATCTCCTCCAGCAAGGTGGCGATATGCCGTGCGTGTGCCGGGTCTTCCGTGAGCAGCAGCTCGATACCCAACGCCATGTCTTGCAGGCGACCGGCAGCGTTGAGCCGCGGCGCGACCGCATAGCCGATGTCACTGGCGCTGAGCCTGCGCACATCGCGACCGCTCACCTCGATCAGGGCCTGCAAACCGACACTGGCCTTGCCCGCGCGCAGGCGGCGCAAACCGGCGGATACCAGGGCGCGGTTGTTGTCGTCCAGTGCAACCAGATCGGCCACGGTGCCTACCGCCACCAGGTCCAGCAAGCTCAGCAGATCGGGCTCCGGCTGGGTGCCGAATACCCCCTGCTCGCGCAGATGCCGGCGCAGCGCCATCAACACATAGAAAATGACGCCTACGCCCGCCAGCGCCTTGCTCGGGAATGCATCGCCGTCCACATTCGGATCAACAATCGCATCGGCCGGCGGCAGCTGTTCGCCCGGCAGGTGATGGTCGGTAACCAGTACCTGCCAGCCCAATGCCTTGGCGGCGCGCACGCCCGCAAGGCAGGCAATGCCGTGATCCACCGTCACCAGCAGATCCGGCTTCAACACCGCCAACTCTTCCACCAGCGATGGCGACAGGCCGTAACCGTGCACCATCCTGTTCGGCACCGCATGTACCACGTCGCGTGCGCCCAGCATGCGCAGGCCGCGCACCCCTACCGCACACGCGGTGGCACCGTCACAATCGAAATCGCCGACGATCAGGATGCGTTTGTCGTTGGCGATCGCGTCGGCCAACAACGCAACTGCAGTCTGCATGCCACCCAACAACTCCGGCGCATGCAACTGCGCCAGACGCGGCTGTGCCTGTTCGGGCGTGGTTGCGCCGCGTGCGGCATAGATGCGGCGCAACAGTGGCAGGGTTTCATCGCCCCAACCATCGCTAGCAACGGCGTCACGGCGAACGACCCTCAAATTCTCACTCATCCGCCAGCGTCACTATCGGTTTTTTCCAGAAGCACCAACGCTGCCCGCGGCTGAGGCGGTAGCCGGTGCCATCCTCGAAATCGAGCTGCAGTTCGCTGAGTTCGCCACGCGCCAGGGCATCAAGCAATGGCGTGATGGCATCGTTGGCCAGTTGCTGCAACGAGCGCAGCTGGCGCAGGTCAACCAACGCGTCCACGCTCTGCTCGCCGCCCAGCCGCACACCAGCCAGTGCGGCCAAGCCCTGTACCAGGGCATCACGGCTACGCACCTGCGCATGTGCGGTATGCACCGATTGCGGCAGGCTGCCCGCTCCCCAGAACCACAGGGAATTCACTGCACGTTGGCCTTGCGCCACACGCTGCTCGTTCCATGGATGCTGGTGCAACACCACCTGCGCCTCGGTCAACAGGCTGCGCCATTGGCGCCCGTTCTCACCATCGGGCAGATGCGCGAACAGATCGTCGCCCAGCACCGCATCGGGCTCGGCAAACGTTGGCAACGGGGTGTCATCAGGCAGGCGCAGGTACCAGCGCGCCGGCGTGGGTGCATCGAGCTGGTAGCCGAAGCCAGCAAACAGTGGCTGCAATGCCGGCAGCAAGGCATCAACGTCAGCCTGTTCCAGGCGCAGGGTTTCCGCTGCAGCCATCAGCCGCGCGCCCTGCATGTCCGGTGCGATATTGGCCGGATCGGCGCGCAGCCAGAAGCCGCCGGCGGCATCGCCGGCATCGGTCTGGCGGGTCAAGGCAGCCGCCGACCAGTCGGCCGGCTGCACGCTGAAGTGACGGCGCAGCTGCGCCGATTCACCGGCCACACCGAGCGTACGCTCGGCACGGCCCAGGGCCGCGGCCACCTGTGCCGGCAGTTCGCCTGCCGGAAAGCGGCTGCGCGCGGGCAGCAGCAGTGTGGCCTTGGCCATCGTCAGTCGAGGTATTCGACGCTGATGATTTCGTACTCGCGCTGGCCGGCCGGCGCGGCGATGGCGATCGCATCGCCCTCGTTCTTGCCGATCAGGGCGCGTGCCACCGGCGAGGAAATGGCAATCAAGCCCAGCTTGATGTCCGCTTCCAGGTCACCGACGATCTGGTAACGCTTCTCTTCGTCGTTTTCGACGTCAGCCAAGGTCACCGTCGCGCCGAAAACCACCTTGCTGCCGGCGTTGAGCTTGGTGATGTCGATCACTTCCGAGTGCGACAGCTCACCTTCCAGCAGCTTGATGCGGCCTTCGATGAAGCTCTGCTCTTCGCGGGCAGCATGGTACTCGGCGTTTTCCTTCAGGTCGCCGTGCTCGCGCGCTTCGGCGATGGCAGCGATGACCTTGGGGCGCTTTTCCGACTTCAGGTGATCCAGCTCGTCACGCAGGCGCTTGGCGCCCTTCATCGTGATGGGGGCTCTCATGCATTCAACTCCTTGTGCAGTTCCTGCAGCGACAACACCGGACCGGTCCCACGGAACTCCAGCGACTGCACCAGCGCCTTGGCGCCGGCAACCGTGGTGGAGTACGTGATGCGGTTCTGCAGTGCTTCGCGACGGATCGAGAACGAGTCGTTGATCGCCGCACGGCCTTCGGTCGTGTTGACGATATAGACGATCTCGCCATTCTTGATGCTGTCCACGATGTGCGGACGGCCTTCAACCACCTTGTTGACCACATCGCAGGTGTAACCGTGCTGCTGCAACCAGGCAGCGGTGCCACGGGTAGCCACCAGCGAATAACCACGCTCGACCAGGCCCTGCACCGCCGGCATCACGCGCTGCTTGTCAGCGTCGCGCACCGAGATGAAGACCTTGCCGACCGGCGGGGTCTTGATGCTGCCGGCTTCCTGCGCACGTGCGAAGGCGGCGCTGAAGGTGCGGCCCACGCCCATCACCTCGCCGGTAGAGCGCATCTCCGGCCCGAGGATCGGGTCCACACCCTGGAACTTGGCGAACGGGAAGATGGCTTCCTTCACCGAGTAATAGTCCGGCACGATTTCCTTGGTAGCGCCCTGCTCGGCCAGGGTCTTGCCGGCCATGCAGCGGGCGGCGATCTTGGCCAGCGCCATGCCTGTGGCCTTGGACACGAACGGCACGGTGCGCGAGGCGCGCGGGTTCACTTCCAGCAGGAAGATCACGTCGTTGCCGTCGGCATCGGCCTGGATCGCGAACTGGGTGTTCATCAGGCCGACAACTTTCAACGCCTTGGCCAGCTCGGTGACCTGGCGGCGCAGTTCGGCCTGGGTTTCGCCAGACAGCGAGTACGGCGGCAGCGAGCAGGACGAGTCACCGGAGTGCACGCCGGCTTCTTCGATGTGCTCCATCACGCCGCCGATCAGGACGTTGCCATCCTTGTCGCAGATGATGTCGACGTCGGCTTCAACCGCCGCATCCAGGAAGTGATCCAGCAGCACCGGCGAATCGTTCGACACCTTGACCGCGTCGCGCACGTAGCGGGCCAGGTCGGATTCGCTGTAAACAATCTCCATCGCACGGCCACCGAGCACATAGCTCGGGCGCACCACCAGCGGGTAGCCGATTTCGCGGGCCAACAGCAGGGCTTCCTGGTCGTTGCGGGCAATACGGTTCGGCGGCTGCTTCAGGCCGAGCTTGTCGACCAGCTGCTGGAAACGCTCACGGTCTTCGGCCAGATCGATGGAGTCCGGCGAGGTGCCGATCACCGGCACGCCATTGGCTTCCAGCGCGCGTGCCAGCTTCAGCGGGGTCTGCCCGCCGTACTGCACGATCACGCCCTTGGGCTGTTCCAGCTCGACGATTTCCAGCACGTCTTCCAGCGTCAGCGGCTCGAAGTACAGGCGGTCGGAGGTGTCGTAATCGGTGGAGACGGTTTCCGGGTTGCAGTTGACCATGATGGTTTCATAGCCGTCCTCGCGCAGGGCGAGCGCAGCATGCACGCAGCAGTAGTCGAACTCGATGCCCTGGCCGATGCGGTTCGGGCCGCCACCCAGGATCATGATCTTGTCGCGGTTGCTCGGCGCGGCCTCGCACTCGTCCTCGTAGGTGGAGTACAGGTAAGCGGTACCGGTGGCGAACTCACCGGCGCAGGAATCCACGCGCTTGTAGACCGGGCGCACCTTGTGTGCACGGCGCAACGCACGGATGGCTGCTTCGTTGGTGCCGGTCAGCTGGGCCAGGCGCGCATCGGAGAAACCAGCGCGCTTGAGCTGGCGCAGGCGCGCAGCGTTGAGCGAGTCGATGCCTTCGGCGTGCACCTGCTTTTCGTCGGCGATGATTTCCTCGATCTGGTCGAGGAACCACGGGTCGATATGCGACATCGCGAAGATGTCTTCGACGCTCAGGCCACTGCGGAAGGCATCACCGACGAAGAACAGACGCTCCGGGCCCGGGGCCTTGAGCTCGCGCTTCATGGTGGCGATGTCGTCTTCGTTGTTCAGATCCAGCTCGGTCGGGTCGAGGCCGACCTTGCCGGTTTCCAGGCCACGCAAGGCCTTCTGCAGCGATTCCTTGAAGGTGCGGCCCATCGCCATCACCTCGCCCACCGACTTCATCTGGGTGGTCAGGCGGGCGTCGGCGGCCGGGAACTTCTCGAAAGCAAAGCGCGGAATCTTGGTGACGACGTAATCGATCGACGGCTCGAACGAGGCAGGGGTCAGGCCGCCGGTGATCTCGTTCTTCAATTCGTCCAGGGTGTAACCCACAGCCAGCTTGGCTGCGACCTTGGCGATCGGGAAGCCGGTAGCCTTGGAGGCCAGTGCCGAGGAACGCGACACGCGCGGGTTCATCTCGATCACCACTACGCGGCCGGTGGTCGGGCTGATGCCGAACTGCACGTTGGAGCCGCCGGTGTCCACGCCGATCTTGCGCAGCACGGCGATGGAGGCATCGCGCAGGCGCTGGTATTCCTTGTCGGTCAGGGTCTGTGCCGGCGCCACGGTGATCGAGTCACCGGTGTGCACGCCCATCGGGTCGAGGTTCTCGATCGAGCAGACGATGATGCAGTTGTCCGCGGTGTCGCGGACCACTTCCATCTCGAATTCCTTCCAGCCCAGCACCGACTCTTCCACCAGCACTTCGCTGGTCGGCGACAGTTCCAGGCCGCGGCCAACGATCTCGATCAGCTCTTCGCGGTTGTAGGCGATGCCGCCGCCACTGCCGCCCAGGGTGAAGGACGGACGGATGATGGTCGGGTAACCAACGCGGGCCTGGATTTCCAGCGCTTCTTCCAGCGTGTGGGCGACGGCAGCGGTCGGGCATTCCAGACCGATCTCGCCCATCGCCACGCGGAACAGCTCGCGGTCTTCGGCCATCATGATCGCTTCGCGCTTGGCGCCGATCAGTTCGACGTTGTACTTCTCCAGCACGCCATTGTCAGCCAGGTCCAGCGCGCAGTTCAGCGCGGTCTGGCCGCCCATGGTCGGCAGCAGCGCGTCGGGGCGCTCCTTCTCGATGATCTTCGCGACCATCTGCCAGTTGATCGGCTCGATGTAGACGGCGTCGGCCATCTCCGGGTCGGTCATGATGGTGGCCGGGTTGGAGTTCACCAACACCACGCGGTAACCCTCGTCACGCAGCGCCTTGCACGCCTGCGCGCCGGAGTAGTCGAACTCACAGGCTTGGCCGATGACGATCGGGCCGGCGCCGATGATCAGGATGGTTTTTAGGTCGGTGCGCTTTGGCATGACAATCCTCAGTAAATTCGTTCCTGCCACGCCATCGGGGCGAGCCAGGTTATCTGATCGGTTGAAGCGGCGTTGACCGCTCCGTGTTCGACCGCGGCGCGTACGTCGCGCTGCATCGCGGCCCAGCTGGGAGCGGCCGCGCCCAAGCGCGCGCCGATCCGATTGTTGTGGGCATCCATGGCCCGGCTTGCATTGCCCCGACCGTCGTCTTCCATTACTGCCGTCACCCAATCGACGCAGCGCGGCGACAAGGTGAATGCAACGATGGCGCTGGCCAGACTGTGCCGATAGGCGTCGGCAGGACCGTTACGTCCGCCGGGTAGATCGGCCTGGAAAAACTTCCAGTAGACATTGGCAAGCACGAAGCTCGGATAGGCAGCCAGCACCAAGGCAACCATCACCGGCCACTGCCAGCGACGGAAACGTGAGGCGGCTGCCAGCGCGGGCATCAGGCCTGGGCCTTTTCCATCATGGTGATGAAGCGGTCAAACAACGGGGCCACGTCACGTGGGCCTGGCGACGCTTCCGGGTGACCCTGGAAGGAGAACGCCGGCGCGTCGGTCAGGGCGATGCCCTGGATGGTCTGGTCGAACAGCGAGCGGTGGGTAACCCGCACATTGGCCGGCAGCACGCTTTCGTCGATAGCGAAGCCGTGGTTCTGCGAGGTGATCATCACCCGGCCGTCGTCGATGTCCTGCACCGGGTGGTTGGCACCGTGGTGGCCATGGCCCATCTTCATCGTCTTGGCGCCTGCGGCCAGGCCCAGCAGCTGGTGGCCCAGGCAGATACCGAAGGTCGGCACCTTCTTCTCGACGAAGGTCTTGATCGCGCTGATGGCGTAGTCACAGGGTTCCGGATCACCCGGGCCGTTGGACAGGAACACGCCGTCCGGATTCATCGCCAGCACCTCAGCCGCCGGGGTCTGTGCCGGCACCACGGTCAGCTCGCAGCCGCGTTCGGCCAGCATGCGCAGGATGTTGGTCTTCACGCCGAAGTCGTAGGCCACAACCTTGAACTTCGGTTCGGCGCGGGCGAATTCATTGCTGTCCAAGTCCAGCTGGCCGTCAGCCCAGCTGTAGGGCTTGTCGGTGCTGACCACCTTGGCCAGATCCATGCCCTTCAGGCCGGGGAACT
>NZ_CP016756.1:2217500-2220000 GCF_001700965.1 Stenotrophomonas nitritireducens | reverse complement strand
CGGTAACACGCACTGGAGGCCCGAACCCACTCCCGTTGCAAAGGTAGGGGATGAGGTGTGATTAGGAGTGAAAAGCTAATCGAACCCGGAGATAGCTGGTTCTCCTCGAAAGCTATTTAGGTAGCGCCTCATATGTATCCTCTCGGGGGTAGAGCACTGTTATGGCTAGGGGGTCATCGCGACTTACCAAACCATTGCAAACTCCGAATACCGAGACGGACTGTATGGGAGACACACGGCGGGTGCTAACGTCCGTCGTGAAAAGGGAAACAACCCAGATCCACAGCTAAGGTCCCAAATTTACTGCTAAGTGGAAAACCATGTGGAAAGGCACAGACAGCCAGGAGGTTGGCTTAGAAGCAGCCACCCTTTAAAGAAAGCGTAATAGCTCACTGGTCGAGTCGGTCTGCGGGGAAGATTTAACGGGGCTAAGCAGTAAACCGAAGCTTGGAGTGTGCATATTTATATGTACGCGGTAGAGGAGCGTTCCGTAAGCCTGTGAAGGTGAGTTGAGAAGCTTGCTGGAGGTATCGGAAGTGCGAATGCTGACATGAGTAACGATAATGCGGGTGAAAAACCCGCACGCCGAAAGCCCAAGGTTTCCTTGCGCAACGTTAATCGGCGCAGGGTGAGTCGGCCCCTAAGGCGAGGCAGAAATGCGTAGTCGATGGGAAGCAGGTTAATATTCCTGCACCTCGCGTAAGTGCGATGGAGGGACGGAGAAGGTTAGGTGTACCAGGCGTTGGTTGTCCTGGGGAAAGGCGGTAGGTTTGAATCTTTGGCAAATCCGGGATTCTTTAAGACCGAGCACCGAGACGAGCCTTTAAGGCGAAGTCACTGATACCACGCTTCCAGGAAAAGCTCCTAAGCTTCAGCTTACGCAGACCGTACCGTAAACCGACACAGGTGGGTAGGATGAGAATTCTCAGGCGCTTGAGAGAACTCGGGTGAAGGAACTAGGCAACATGGCACCGTAACTTCGGGAGAAGGTGCACCCTTTTTGGTGGCTCATGCGAGCTATAGCTGAAGAGGGTCGCAGTAACCAGGCCGCTGCGACTGTTTATCAAAAACACAGCACTCTGCAAACACGAAAGTGGACGTATAGGGTGTGACGCCTGCCCGGTGCTGGAAGGTTAATTGATGGGGTCAGCCGCAAGGCGAAGCTCTTGATCGAAGCCCCAGTAAACGGCGGCCGTAACTATAACGGTCCTAAGGTAGCGAAATTCCTTGTCGGGTAAGTTCCGACCTGCACGAATGGCGTAACGACAGCGGCGCTGTCTCCACCCGAGACTCAGTGAAATTGAAATCGCTGTGAAGATGCAGCGTTCCCGTGGCAAGACGGAAAGACCCCGTGAACCTTTACTATAGCTTTACACTGAACGTTGAGTTCGTCTGTGTAGGATAGGTGGGAGGCTATGAAACTGTGGCGCTAGCTGCAGTGGAGCCATCCTTGAAATACCACCCTGTCGTGCTTGACGTTCTAACCTAGGTCCATTATCTGGATCGGGGACCGTGTATGGTGGGTAGTTTGACTGGGGCGGTCTCCTCCTAAAGAGTAACGGAGGAGCTCGAAGGTACGCTCAGCGCGGTCGGACATCGCGCACTGTGTGCAAAGGCATAAGCGTGCTTGACTGCAAGATCGACGGATCAAGCAGGTAGGAAACTAGGACTTAGTGATCCGGTGGTTCTGTATGGAAGGGCCATCGCTCAACGGATAAAAGGTACTCCGGGGATAACAGGCTGATACCGCCCAAGAGTTCATATCGACGGCGGTGTTTGGCACCTCGATGTCGGCTCATCACATCCTGGGGCTGTAGTCGGTCCCAAGGGTATGGCTGTTCGCCATTTAAAGTGGTACGCGAGCTGGGTTCAGAACGTCGTGAGACAGTTCGGTCCCTATCTGCCATGGGCGTTGGAAGTTTGAGAGGGGCTGCTCCTAGTACGAGAGGACCGGAGTGGACGAACCTCTGGTGTTCCGGTTGTCACGCCAGTGGCATTGCCGGGTAGCTATGTTCGGAAGCGATAACCGCTGAAAGCATCTAAGCGGGAAGCGCGCCTCAAGATGAGACTTCCCGGGGCACAAGCCCCCTAAAGGAACCATATAGACTATGTGGTTGATAGGTCAGGTGTGTAAGTACAGCAATGTATTGAGCTAACTGATACTAATGATCCGTGTGGCTTGACCATATAACCTCAAGTTGCCTTGGCCGACATGACATGTCGATAGACTCCAAGTGCACGCTACGTCACAAGACCAAACGCGAGACAGGCGCCGTAGGCCCTTTCCTGGATGGAATGCAGTTACCTGCACACCGCCCAGAAAGAAAACACGAGCGACGCTCCAACTGTCTCCCTGATGAAATTAGCGCTATGGAACCACCCGATCCCATCCCGAACTCGGAAGTGAAACGTAGCCGCGCCGATGGTAGTGCAGCCTAAGCTGTGCGAGAGTAGGTCATCGTCAGGGTTTTATCTAAAAACCCCGCTGCTCACGCAGCGG